>JBKHBA010000184.1:0-5649 GCA_046542595.1 Bacteroidales bacterium
GCTAATATTGCTTTATGATCCTTTTTTTCATAAATTTATCCTTACAATCACCAATCAGACCTTATTATGAAAAGGACACTAAGCTTTCTTGCCGTTTTATTCATGTTTTTCAGTCTGAATGCACAGAACGTTGATCAGCATGTAATCTCCTCTGCCGGTTCTTTTGATGTTTCCGGCGATAATTCCATATCGCTTAGCTGGACTCTGGGTGAGCTGGTTGTCACTACGGTTGATTCACCCGGTGGAGACCTGATACTGACACAGGGTTTTCAGCAGTCTAAACTTATTATTGACGGCATAGAGCTGAATCCTGAGCTTGGTGTTGAGGTGACTGTCTATCCAAACCCTGTAAATGAAATAGTGAATATTAAGTTTTCCGAACAGCTTAAGGGTGAAACAATGATATTTTTGTCAGGCCCGGACGGCAGGCTTATCTACAATGAAGCCTTAAAGCCGGGTGTGCTTATAAGGGAAATATATATGGATAGTTACCCTTCCGGAACATATTTCCTTAGGATACAGAATGGTAATAAACTAAATGTTTATAAGATTATTAAGCTTTAAGCTTAATTGATGCTTTTACTGTCCAAAAAGCAGTTTTTCCATTCTTTTCATGGCTGCCCCGACTATTTTGTCGGGGCTTTTTCCGTATGGTGTGCCAGGCGGGGTACCGGGATGTGAAAGCCGGTATATGCCCGGCAGGGAACTGATACCGGGATCCTGTACCTCCGGGTGCCCGGGAAGGGACAGGTCCGGACGTACAATCTTCTTAAGCGCTAAAGCTGTTATTAAATAGCTTTTTTTTTTCTTTTATGATAATCTTTTTATCTAATTTTGATTTTATCTAAATAAGAGAGTAAAATACATGAGATAAACATAAGGATAACAAAAATATCTTGTGTAAAAAGTATATATATTAAATATTTTCTTTTGACAATAAATTATAAAGTTATGAAAAGACACATCTCACTACTTCTGGTTCTCCTGGTATTTGCATTTACATCATGCGGTGATGAGGAAGCGAAACTGGTAAAAAAGGCAGACAAATTGCATGATAGAATACTTACAGTTGATTCTCACTGTGATACACCTATGAGGATGATGCGTTCAGACTTTGACCTGGGACAGAGAAATGATGACGGCTGTGTTGACTTCCCCAGGATGGAAGAGGGAGGACTCGATGCTGAATTTTTTGCGGTTTTTATAGGGCAGGGTCCACGTAACGATGAGGCCTATGAAGATGTATATAAAAGGACGGTTGGGACCTTCGATAAGATATATGAGAGTGTGGATAATAATTCCGGGATGGCGGAGCTGGCATACAGCGTTAAGGATGCCTACCGTATAAAGAAGACAGGTAAACGCATTGCTTTTATAGGCATTGAAAACGGGTACACAGTAGGCAGGGATATATCAAAGGTTGAGGAATATTATAATATGGGTGCCAGGTATATGACCCTGTCCCATTCGAACAATAACGATATATGTGATTCATCAACAGATAACAGAGGCCCTGAACATGGAGGCCTGTCGGCATTCGGAGAAGAGGTGGTAAAGGAGATGAACAGTCTTGGCATGATGGTGGATGTGTCTCACATCTCCGATGAGGCCTTTTATGATGTTATGGAGACATCAGCCGCTCCTGTTATTGCTTCTCACTCCTCATGCAGGGCACTTTGTGAAAGTCCGCGCAACCTTGATGACGATATGTTACTGGCATTGAAAGATAATGAAGGTGTTATCCAGATATGTATCCTGAGTAATTATCTTAAGCAGCCGGAACCCAATCCTGTTCTCGATGAGAAGCTTGCTGAAGTAAGGGCTAAGTATAATGATTTCGAGGATCTGACAGAGGAGGAATTCGGTAAGGCCAGGTCTGAGTATTACGAGGTGAGGGAGAAGTACCGCAAGCTGGCCACTGTAGAGGACGCTGTTGATCATATTGATCATGTTGTACAGTTAATAGGCATCGATCATGTTGGTATAGGCAGCGATTTTGACGGTGGAGGCGGCATTGCTGATGTCAGGGATGTGTCGCAGATGAAAAATATAACCATTGAACTGCTCAGGCGGGGTTATTCGCGTAGTGAGATAGAAAAGATATGGGGAGGCAATATTATGCGTGTGCTGCATGAGAATGAAAAACTGGCCGAAGGGCAGGCAGGGGCTTAGTTTTATTTTTCCTTTTTATCTTTCACCCTTGAATATCTCATAAACCTGAGTATCCATGCCGGCAGGTTCTTTTCGGGATGCATCTTGCTGATATCGATATACCATCCCAGTTTCTTAAGAACAGGTATCTTTAATGTTTCTACAAACTCGATCAGGGTGCCGTCAGGATCTTCTATATAAGCAAAATGTCCGGCTGCCTCACCCATGTCGAATCCCCTGGTGTCGTGACTGGCCTTGCTGTCAACGGTAAAACCAAAGCCTTCCCTCAGGCAGTGTTCCTTCAGTGCATCCATGCCCTTAACATCGTAGCACAGGTGAATAAAGCCCGGGTCGCCCCAGTAGCGGTCTTCATATATCTTACCGGCTGTGCGTCCTTTCACGCTTATGAGCTCAATGACACTGTCGCCGAACAGCCTGCTGAATGTGCCGCGGAAAGGCTTGCTCTGGCTTAGCAGCACCCTCCTGAAGGTATGATCCCCGCCGGGCAGATTCTCAAAATCGCTGAATCTTCCGGATTTATCATAAACCAGCTTATCATAACCCAGGATATCCGAATACACTTTCAGGGATTTCTCTATATCTGATACCCCTATCACCGCTCCATAGGCACCGCCGCTTACCTTTTTTTCATTAAGGAACCAGTCTGATGCTTCAACACACTGGAAGATATTATTATACGGGTCCCTGATAAAGAAAGTGTTTCTTTCCAGCGGGTCTTTGGAGGGCTCGCCCAGTAATTCAGCCCCTATTTTTTTATAATGACTGAGAGCCTGGTCAATATTTTTGACTTTTATCTTGCATGCAAATATACCCAGATCGCCTGCCTGTATCTCTTCCTTTGCATCCTGCGGTTTCCTGCCCTTATACTGCCATATCTCAAAACCACCACCGCTTTGCATGTTCATGGCAAGCACAGCATGTCTTTTTCGTGGTTTACCCCCTGTGTAGGGTAGCATCAGCCTGGCCTCTGCCTCCTCTTCGAAGATAGGTACATCCACCCCGAAAAATTTCCTGTACCATTGCCATGCTTCGTGCAGATTTTTCACTCCCACGCCCATTTGCTGTATACCGCTGATAATGTAATTCTTCATTGCTCTGCCTTTCTTGTGCATCAAAGATATAATACCCTCTTATTAAACTTTTTCATTCAGGTTTTATTCTTGCTGCAATATTAAAAAAAATTAACGGGAAAAACTTCCTTATATATAACATAATTAACTCATTACCGCCAACAAGTATTTCCCTTCTGTTCCTGTCCAGGCCCTTCAGTATTATTTTAGCCGCTTTTTCAGGACTAATGCCCCGGGCCTGTCCGGGATCCATCCTGCCATGTTCTTCCCCGGTGGCGGTAAGTGCATTGAGTGATATACTGGTTTTTACCCTGCCCGGTATTATAACAGAAGCTCTCACTCCTTTATGCCTGTTCTCCAGGTGCAGTGTTTCAAAGAAACCATGCAGGGCCTGCTTTGAGGCTGAATAAGCAGAGCGCAGGGGGAAGCCAAAGCGGCCCGATATGCTGCTTGTGGCCATGATATGTCCTGAACCCTGTTTAATCATATAAGGCAGCACGGCCTTACTCAGGCTTATAGTTCCGAAATAATTAATATCCATTATCTTCTTATCCAGCCACAGGGGCGTTTCCGTTATCAGTGCTCTCTGGCTTACACCTCCAAGGTTGATAAGCACATCAATACGCCCGTGTTTTTCGATCTGGCCGGCAGCCGTCTTTTCCAGGGCTTCTGTATCGGCAAGGTCAAAAATTACAGTGCTCAGTCTTTCTTTATTTTCACTGCACCGGTTCTTTACCTTTTCCATCTCGTCAGCCTTGTTTGATGAAGCAATTACTGTTGCTTCACGCCTGAGAAGCTCATAGACAAGGGCTTCCCCAATACCTGATGAGGCACCGGTAACCCAGAATATCCTGTTCCTGTATATTTTCATGGTCGTTTCAGATGTTTATCCTGCTGGTATCCTCTACATGTTCCTTTCACATGTCTATCCTGCTGATGTCATCCAGCAGCCTGTGGTATTCTTCCCTGAGCATTCTGTAGTCACTGTTATTCCTGTTAATATATTTTCTTAGCCTTATCCTCTCAAACAGTTTTTGCCAGATAAGGGTGTAATTCCATGCAAAAATACCGGAGGGTATTATCAGCAATACTGTAATCAGTGCCATCCACCATGAGGGTATTAAGACAAATGCAATAACGGCATATACGGGCAGAAATATTATTCCCAGAACGAGTGATATAACATAGCGTATTGATCCGTGGAACATAATATCCTTTATATTTTTCAAAGGCAGCTTGGGTATACGGTAAAACATATAGTTAAGTATCCAGCCTGCTATAAACAGGGGGGATAGTGCTGCCAGTCCCGCTACGGCCAGTATGTGCAGTAAAAAACTTGGTTTTTTGCGGTTAAGATGGTAATAGCCCAGGTTAAGCTTTTCCGCCAGCTTTTTTATGCGGAGGCTGCGCTTGCATATATTTTTATACAGTTCCGGGTCTTTATCCTGTAATGACTCCATCTGCTTTATCAGCTTCTTATCCCTTTTTACCTTGGGCTTATCCCTGTCTGTGCTGTATTTACCGTTTACTATTTCCCTCAGTTCGTCAAGTGCTTCATAGTCTTCAACTGAACTGATATGGACCATGTATTTTTTGAGCTCGGTTGACAACCTTTCCTTAAAGCTGTTATAGGCTGCCTGGGGGTTCTCTTCAAATATCTCCCTGTATTCGGATACATCAATCGGTTTACCGTATATGACTGTCAGCACTGACCTGAAGCGGTGATAATCAGAAAAATCGAGCCCTACAGGTATGATCTTCAATCCCATCTTAAAATCTTCTGCCTCTTCCGTTTGCAGGGCTATCCTGAATATACCTTTCTTAAGCTGCCTCAGCCTCCTGTAGCCGGCATGATTACCTTCCGGCAGGATCACCAGGTGCTTATTGCTTTTCAGCACATCAATGGTTTTTATGAAGATATCACTGTTATGCCTGAGGTTTTCAAAACCGTCTCTTATACGGTACACCGGCAGTATCTTAAGGAAGTAGAGTATGGAGGCGATAAATTTCTTTTTGAAGATATCGGCTCTTGCCAGGAATACCTGCTGGCTGTTTGTGGAACAGGCAATGGCCAGGGCGTCCATCAGGGCATTCTGGTGGTTGGGTGCTATAATCTTCGGGAAGTCGCCTTTCAGGTTTTCCCTTCCTATTATAATAACTTTCCTGTAGTGAATATGGTTATGCCATAGCTTGGCAATTATCTTAAGAATTGCATAACCGACGGATGTTTTTTCAATATTTTTTTTACCCATACCCCTGAGCTTACACGTTTTACAGCCTTCAACCAAAACCTGCAGGCATGAAGGCTGTCAGAATAATCATGTACACAAAAATATAAATACAAACTGGTTTCTTAAAATCCTTTCATCTTATCCAGGTCACGCCTTTCTTTTTTTGTTGGCCGTCC
>JBKHBA010000185.1:0-5638 GCA_046542595.1 Bacteroidales bacterium
CAGCAAGGATAACAGCAGAAAAGATGGAGAAGATGGGGTATAAGAATGTTGAATATTACGAGGGCGGCAAAAAGGAATGGCTCAGGGCCGAGATGCCTGTTGACGGAAAGGAGAGTTAAAACCTTGCTGTATCCGGGCAGACATCTGAATAAACGCAATCGAAAATGAAGCGGTAGAACATGGATCTCAACAAATCCTTTCATTCACTCAGTTCCGACGAGGTATTGCAGGCACTTGACACATCAGGTAATGGTCTGGATGCCACTGAGGTAAAGCATCGCAAGCATAAGTTCGGCATTAATAAGCTGGAAGAGACAGAACAAAAGAGCTGGTGGCAGATACTGCTGTCACAGCTTAATAACCCTGTTATATACCTGCTGGCAGCTGCCGTTATTGTTTCCCTGTTTTTCAATGACATACCGGAGGCTATAGCAATAGCTGTAGTGATAATCCTGAATACTATAATCGGATTCTGGATGGAATACAGGGCTCAGTCATCTCTTGAGAGCCTGAAAAAAATGGATGTACTTCATGTAAGCACAGTCCGTGGTGAGGATAAAAAAGAGATCAATGCCGAAGAACTGGTGCCCGGTGATATTATCCTGCTGGAAGCCGGCGACCTGGCCCCGGCTGATGCCCGCATTCTCAGCTGCAGTGAGTTAAAGGTTGATGAGTCGGCACTGACCGGTGAATCTGTTCCGGTGGAAAAACAAACTGATCCTGTGGAAGAAGATGCCGGTATTGCCGACCGCACGAATATGCTGTACAAAGGTACTGCTCTCAGCAGCGGTAAAACAAAGGCCGTAGTTGTTCGTACGGGCATGGATACTGAGATCGGTAATATCTCGCGCATGGTAGCAGGAGCAGCCAAAGATGAAATACCACTTAATAAAAAACTGAGGAAGCTGACATCCAGGCTTATATGGGTTATTGGGGGGCTCTCATTGCTGTTTTTCCTTTTAGGCTGGCTGGCCGGCAAAGATCTGTACCTTATGCTGCAGACAGCTATTGCATGGGCTATAGCAGCCATCCCTGAAGGACTGCCCATAGTTGCCAGCATTTCCCTGGCAAAAGGTATGCTCCTGCTGGCCAAACAGAATGTGCTGGTAAGGAACCTGGCCTCTATAGAGACACTGGGTGCGACAACGGTTATACTGACCGACAAGACGGGTACCCTTACAGAAAACCGTCTTACCCTGTCCAACCTGGTGACGGCAGACAGGGAGATTGAAACGGGCAAAGAAGAGGATGTTGATGAAGATGAAGCTTTCGGTCATTTTAAGAAGATAGCTGTACTGTGCAATGATGCGACCGAAAGTAACGGAGCTTATGAAGGCGACCCGCTTGATGCAGCCTTATTGCAATATTTCAGGGATTATGATAAGGATGCTTACCACAGGCTGCGTGAGCTGGAAAAAATTAATGAAGACCCTTTTGACTCTGATTCCATGTATATGGGCAGCATACACAGGGATGATGACATCTGTTATATAGCTGCAAAAGGCGCTACCGCTGCCATCATTAAAATGTGCAGCCATTATATTGAGGGTGAAGACAGAAAAGAAGCCGGCCCTGAGTTCAGGGAGCACTGGATCGAACGCGACAGGCAGCTGTCAGCCAACGGACTGAAGGTCATTGGCTTCGCATTTAAAGAAGAAGCTGCGGAAAAGGCTGAGGAGCTGCAGCAGGAAGAAGAATTTCTTGGCAATATGACCTTCGTGGGCATTGCAGGATTTATTGACCCGGTAAGGGGAGATATAAAAGGTTCCATAGAAAAATGTCACCATGGAGGCATAAAAGTGGTGATGGTCACAGGCGACCACCCGGAAACAGCCCGTAACATTGCCCGGGAGGTAAATATCCTGAAAAGTGATGATAACAGGGTTATACACGGGGAGGATCTCGATAAGGAGGAAAATATCAGCGGTGTTTCAGTCTTTGCCAGGGTAGATCCCTCACAGAAGCTGGATATAGTAGAGCACTTCCAGGACCATGGCGAGATAGTAGGTATGACAGGTGACGGGGTTAATGACAGCCCTGCATTGAAAAAAGCGGATATAGGTATTGCCATGGGCAAAAGGGGCACACAGACCGCTCATGAAGTGTCCGATATGGTATTGCAGGATGATGCTTTCACATCCATTATAAAAGCCGTGGAAGAGGGACGCATCATTTTTGAGAACATAAAAAAGTTTATCATATACCAGCTCTCTTACCACCTGGCTGAGATAATAATAATAGCCGCTATAAGCTTCTCCCTTTTCCACCTTCCCCTGCTGCCACTGCAACTACTCTTTATCAACCTCCTGGCAGATGTCTTCCCGGCACTGGCACTGGGTATAGGTAAGGGAAGCGGTAATATAATGGACAGGCCTCCTAAAGATCCTGACGAAGCAATCATTACAAGGAGAAACTGGATGATAATATCTGTTTACGGAGCGGTGATAAGTATTTTTATTATTGCCTCATATATCATTTCCCTTAAAGTGCTGGGCTTAACACCTGAGGTATGTAATAATATTGCCTTCTTCAGCCTTGCCTTTGGCCAGCTGCTTCATGTTTTTAATATGCGTGAAGCTGATGAGCCGGTTTTTAATAACCAGGTAACACGTAATAAATATATATGGATGGCCCTGGCATTTTGTGCTATAGTGCTGCTGGCAGCCTATTTTATCCCGGTCATAAGCAATGTCCTGTCTTTTGAAAGCCTGGAGCCGGGTACATGGCTTATCATAGCAGTAACAGCCATACTGCCCCTGTTAACGAATCAGATTATTAAAAAGATATGGAAATTATGAATTGATCATAAGCCTGGCAAAGGGATATCATAAACAAAATGAATAAAATTTTACAGATGTGAACAACTGGATATTAAGATATAAAGGATGGAATGCGGCTGAGCAGCCCCTGAGAGAATCACTATGCACACTGGGTAACGGTAAATTTGCTACCAGGGGTGCAGCAGAAGAAACAGCCAGCAATGAATATAATTATCCGGGTACCTATTTTGCCTGTACCTATAACCGTGCCAGCTCCCATATCGCCGGCAGGGAAATAGTCAATGAAGACCTTGTCAACTGGCCCAACTGGTTGTTATTAAGCTTCAGGCATGCCGGCGGACCATGGCTTAACCTTGATAATGTTGAGGTGCTGGAATATATCCAGGAGCTGAACATGAAAGAAGGATACCTGCTTCGTAAGATGAAATTCAGGGATGAAAAGGACAGGATAAGCTCCCTTATCAGTCAGCGGGTAGTAAGCATGGCCAATGCTCATGAGGCGGCAATAAAATGGCTTATTATTCCTGAAAACTGGTCAGGTGAGATAACCATCAGATCAGGCATTGACGGTGGTGTCAGAAACACGGGTGTGGAACGTTACAGCGACCTTGAGAGCAGTCATACTGAAATAACAGGTAAAGGAAATACAAAAGACCATATATCGTATCTTTCAGCCTCCTCCCTGCAGTCAGAAGTAAAAGTATCCATGGCTGCACGTGCAAGGTTGTTCAGGGCAGAAGAAGAGATAAAAGGCGAGAGGAAAGCGGTAAGGAAGAAAGATTTTGCCGGTGAAGATATTACAGTCCGGTGTGAACAGCTTTTCCCCCTGGGTGTAGAAAAAACGGTCAGCATTTATTCATCCCGCGACTTTGCTATCAGCGATCCGCTTACCGAAGCACTTAAGCATGCCAGGCGAATAAGCAGATTTACTGACCTTAAAAGAAAAAACAGCGAAGCCTGGGCCGGTATATGGGACAATAGTGATATACTGATGGAAGACAGCTCCGGGAGCAATCACCAGATGATACTGCGCCTGCATATCTTTCACCTGTACCAGACAGTATCGCATAACAGCATAGGCTATGATATGGGTGTGCCGTCAAGGGGATGGCACGGCGAGGCATACAGGGGCCATATATTCTGGGATGAATTATATATCTTCCCTTTTATAAACCTGAATGAGCCACAGCTGGCACGCTCCCTGCTGCTGTACAGGTACCGCAGACTGAACGAGGCAAGGGAAGCCGCTGCCAGGGAAGGTTACCGCGGGAGCATGTTTCCATGGCAGAGCGGCAGCAACGGCCGCGAGGAAAGCCAGGTTATCCACCTTAATCCTGAATCAGGGCGCTGGATACCCGATAACACCCATCTGCAAAGACATATCAATGCAGCAATCCCTTATAATGTATGGCTTTATTACCAGAGTACGGGTGATATTGAATTCCTCAATGCCTACGGCGCCGAGATAATATTCAACACAGCACTTTTCTGGGCTTCAGCCACTATAGAGAATCCGCGCCGCGACCGCTACGAGATACACGGCATTGTGGGACCGGATGAGTATCATACCGCCTACCCTGATTCAGACAGTCCCGGACTAAACAATAATGCCTACACTAATATTATGGCCACATGGGTACTTAAACGGGCACTTGATCTTACTGAACAGCTCAATGATGATAATCTGAAAGAGCTGCAGCTTCGCGTTGGTTTTGACAATGATGATATTGAATCATGGAAAGATATCTCATCACGTATGTTTATCCCCTTCAATGATGAGGGTATAATTATGCAGTTCGAAGGGTTTGAATCCCTCAAGGAACTGGACTGGGATAAATACCGGTCGGAATATGGGACCACCATCCGTCTTGACCGTATACTGGAGAAAGAGAACGACTCACCTGACAGGTACAGGGCATGCAAACAGGCCGATGTACTGATGCTGTTCTACCTCTTCTCCTCGGAAGAGCTCACAGGCCTCATAAACCAGCTCGGCTATGATTTTAAGGCTGAACAGATACCTGAAAATATTGAGTATTACCATTCCATCACCTCACACGGATCAACACTAAGCCGGGTAATTCATTCCTGGGTATATGCGCGCTCAGACCGTAACAGGTCATGGGCCAAGTATATTAAAGCTCTTAAGCTGGATTTGGAAGATGAGCAGGGAGGAACAACAGCTGAAGGTATACACCTTGGAGCTATGGCAACAACTGTGGATATGGCCATGCGTAGTTATTCCGGTATGGAGATAAGAGAAGATGCTCTGTGGTTCAATCCGAGGCTGCCTGAAGAGCTGGAAGCCATCTCCTTTACCCTGCGCTACCGGGGCCACCGTATTAAGCTGCGCATAAGCCACAAAAAGATGTCATTGAGATTCATGAAGTGCAGGGCAAACCCGGTTAAAATAAACATCCGTGGCAAGATGATGACATTTAAAACAGATGATTACAGGGAGATAGATATATAAGCGGGCGATGACCGGGGTGATACCGGTACCTGATAAAAGGATGATCCGGGCGAGATTGATATCTGTCCGAAGGATGACCGGGGTGAGACCGGTACCTGATCAAAGGATGACCGGGGTGAGACCGGGGAGACTGAAATGTTATTACTGGCTGCTGTAATCATCCTGGTAACGGCTCATCAGGTCGAGATACTTTTTTACATCTTCCGATTTGGAGTTATCACTTCCCTCCTCTTCCATGGCACTTATAGCTGTTACCTTGGCCCTCACATTGGCCCTGTAGGCTTTATAATATATAAACAGCTGCCTTGACAAATCACTCTCACCGGCACCATAGGCATCTATATATATCTTATAAAAATGCTCACTCAGCTTATCGTACCCGTAA
>JBKHBA010000186.1:0-5636 GCA_046542595.1 Bacteroidales bacterium
GAACTCATATTTCATGGCATGCGTTATCCGTGATGCTTCCAGGGAGTTATCCCAGTTCATCGATTTACGTGATTCTTCCAGTTCGAAATCAGGATCCATCTCTATCTCAAAGACCCAGTAATTCCAGTTGTCCCCTATCTCATCCTCTTCGGAAACGCCCAGGTGGGTTATATTAACCACATTGAAAAGGGGCGATTTGGCTACATATCTCATAAGGCCCATGCTCAGTATTTTGGTGGTTCCCTCCCTGGTCCGGTCCCTGGTATCATCAGGATTACTGTGGTAAACCAGTGTATCATTCATTCCGGCAAAAGCCTTCTGTCCGTTAAAGGTAAATGTATATTCCTGTCCGCCGCTGCCCGATGACTGAGTGGTCTGGAGGATATAAACATCGGCATCCCGTACATCCCTTACGTAGTTGACATATGGGATTGCCCTTCTTATATAATCCATATCACATCGCCAGCAGTCTATAAAAACATTTATCGCACTGTTTCTAAGACTGTCCGGATCTTCCTGTGCGGAGAGTGTGGAAGTTGTCAGGACTAATAAAAATATTTTAAGTGTAATCTTTATAATATATTTCATAATTTTTCTTTTTATAAACTACTAATATATTAAAACAAAAACGGTTGTAAATATTCTTTATTATGTTTTACAGTCATTTCGACACTTATATAACTCAGGGAATCTTTATTTTTATCTTTGATTAAAGCAGTGTATCTTGGGTATATGAAAGATATAACAAGGGAATTCCAGGTGCTGGTGAAACCGGTTGGGGCACAATGCAATCTTTCCTGCAGCTACTGTTATTACCTTGATAAAAAGGATCTGGCAGGCAGCCGTCCACAAAGACACATGCCGCAGCAGCTTCTTGAGAGATATATCAGCCAGCATATTGAAGCCACCACGGCTGACACTGTCCGGTTCTCATGGCACGGGGGTGAGCCACTGCTTGCCGGCATTGATTTTTTCAGGAAGATTACAGAATTGCAGGGCATATATATGCCTGCCGGAAAAAACCTGATGAACGGTTTGCAGACCAATGGCATACTGATTGATGATGCCTGGTGCAGGTTTTTTTCCGATAATAATTTCTTGGTGGGCTTAAGTATTGACGGGCCCTCTTTCCTTCATGATGTGTACCGCAGGACGGCCGGGGGAAGTTCAACATTTCACCGGGTGAAGGCGGCATATCTCTTGCTGAAGGAATACGGCATACACACAGAGATACTATGTGTTGTCAGTGCGGAGAACGTGATGTACCCACTGCAGGTTTATGATTTCTTCAGGGCCCTGGGGGCTGAATACATTACTTTCATCCCCCTGGTTGAAAGAAACGATGACGGCAGTGTGGCAGACTTTTCGGTGCCGCCTGAAGAGTATGGTGCTTTCCTGGCTACTGTTTTTGACCGGTGGAAGGCCCATGATATTGGACATATAAAAGTGCAGATCTTTGAAGAAGCTCTCCGTTCAGCTTTCAGTCAGGATCATAGCTTATGCATTTTTAAAAAGACATGCGGAGGTGTTCCCGTTATGGAGATGAACGGCGATCTTTATTCATGTGATCATTATGTTGACAGCCATCATCTGCTTGGCAATATAAATGACAGCAGCCTGGCTGGTATGCTTGACAGCGACAGGCAGAGAGATTTTGGCAGGCTGAAGCTGAGCACACTACCCTCTTTTTGTCTCGATTGCGGGGTAAGTGATATGTGTAACGGCGGATGCCCGAAGAACAGGTTTGTCTCTTCGCCCGCTGGTGACCCCGGACTTAATTACCTGTGCCCGGGATATAAAATAATATTCGGGCATATAAAATTATTTGCTGAAGCGGTGGAAAAAGTATGGAAGCAGGGTGTGTGATTTGTTGCCCTCTGCCCTACAAAGCTTTATGGCTCACCTGTCTGTTATATCCGGACAGTATTATAGCTATCAGCCTGACAGCTTATCCCTGAAGAATTTTACTGTCCTTTCCCATGCTTTCTTTGCTGCCTGCTCATGGTACCTGCCGGGATTTGAATCATTATTGAAAGCATGTGACGTCCCTTCATATATATAGATGCTGTATTCAACCCCGGCTTCCTTAAGGGCTTTCTCAAATTCTTCTATTCCTGCATTTATACGGTCATCATTACCGGCATAATGTGCCATTACCGCTGCCTTTATCTTCGGTACATCCTCAGGGTCGGGCTGACTGCCATAATAGGGAACGGCAGCATCCAGTTCGGGAGCATTAACAGCAACGGTATTTGTCATGCCTCCACCCCAGCAGAAGCCTGTACAGCCTACCTTGCCGTTTGTCAGCGGGTGGGTATCAAGGTATTTAACTGCTGCAACAAAATCCTCCACCGTTTTTTCATTATCAAGTTCCCTCATCATCGTCCTGCCACTGTCCGGATCATCTTCGGGGGTGCCGCCAAGCGGTGAGTTGGCGTCGGGTGCTAAAACAAGGAATCCTTCAGTAGCCATCCGGCGTGCCACATCTTTTATATGGCTTACCAGTCCTTTATTCTCGTGTATGACAATAACAGCTGGCATATTTTTCTCAGTGGCAGGCCTTGCCATAAATGCCATTACCTCTCCCGAACCGCCGGGATATTTTATCATTTCTGTATGTATACGGGGCTGTGCGCTTATACCTGCTGCCTGTACCTGGCTGCCTTCAAGCAGTGGCAGCAGTGAATAAGCCGCTGCAGTTCCACCTGCCAGCATTGCCAGTTTTTTGAGGAAGCCGCGCCTGTCCACATTTCCTTTCCTGTATTCACCATAGAGATGATTGATTTTAGGATTCATTTTTCCGGTATATTGATTAAAAAAAAAAGATAATAAAAAAATATGACCCGGCAATTAAATAATATTCAAAAATTCCGGCAGAAGCAAGGCTCACGGGCTTTTGGACCCCGGGGCTCTCCGGCAGAAGTAAGGCTCACGGGCTTTTGGACCCCGGGGCGTCTGCAAAAAATTCAGATGTCGAAGGATTGCCGAAATTATAATGCCTCCCGTGTAATTCCTGACCGTTCAAATACCCTGTATTGTAGTTTTCACCCACCACTGCCACAAAATGGTACCAGCTGCCTTCATCCAGATCAAAATCAGTATCATAGCATAATGAGGGAAGAGCTTTTTTTCAGGTATTATACAGTTTAAACAGGCAGATGGCTGACTATGTTTGTTTATGAGATGAAGCAGTTTGCAGGTAGTTAGTTAATTTAACGGTACTTGTTTTTGCAGATGAGGCATGCATTTCTTAATTTAGCATAGATAAAATGTTTCGCTTTAAGCTTTTTAAATGCTTGTTAAAACTTATTCTAGTGCCGTTTTCGGCATTGAGGCAGCCATCGTTACCATTGAGGTAAATGTGTCTCCCGGTGTAAGGTTTTTCCTGGTAGGACTGCCGGATATTGCTGTTAAGGAGAGCCAGCAGAGGATAGAATCGGCCCTGCGTGTGGTTGGGCTTCGGTGGCCTGGCAAGCAGGTGCTTATTAATATGGCACCTGCGGATGTGAGGAAGGAAGGTTCATCCTTTGACCTGCCCCTGGCCATAGGTATTATGGCGGCCAATGAGAAGGTGCAGCACCGGGAACTGGATTCATTTGTTATGCTCGGGGAATTATCGCTTGACGGCTCCCTGAAAGCTGTCAAGGGGATACTGCCTGTTGCCCTCAATGCAAAAGATGAGGGTTTTAAAGGACTGATAGTGCCTTCAGCCAATGCCCCGGAAGCGGCAGTGGTCAGCGGCCTTAATGTATATGGCATGGACCACCTTGCCGATGTGATTGACTTTTTTAACGGTACACGGCCTTTTAAGCCGGAGCAGGTTGATATGGAAAAACTTTTTCAAACCACAGCCAACAGGTATGATGTTGACTTCAGTGATGTGAAAGGGCAGGAGAGTGTGAAAAGAGCATTGGAGGTAGCTGCCGCAGGCGGGCATAACGTTATAATGATTGGGTCGCCAGGGTCGGGTAAGACGATGCTGGCAAGGCGTTTGCCGTCTGTTGTCCCGCCTTTATCCCTTGCTGAGGCTCTTGAAACGACAAAGATTCATTCAGTAGCCGGCAAGCTGGGCAATAATATATCCCTTATAACAAAAAGGCCCTTCAGGGCTCCACACCATACGATTTCCGATATAGCCCTTGTGGGCGGGGGCTCCAGTCCCCAGCCGGGAGAGATATCTCTGGCCAATAACGGGGTGCTCTTCCTGGATGAGATTCCCGAGTTCAGGAGGACGGTGCTGGAGGTGATGCGCCAGCCCCTGGAAGACAGGTCAATAACAATCTCCAGGGCTAAATTCACCGTAGATTATCCGGCAAGCTTCCAGATGGTGGCTTCAATGAATCCCTGTCCATGTGGCTTTTATAATCACCCGGAGAAAGACTGTGTCTGTTCCCCGGGGGTGGTGCAGAAATATCTTAACAGGATATCAGGACCATTGCTTGACAGAATTGATATACATATAGAGGTTGTGCCTGTGGCTGTTGACAGCCTTACAGGGAATGAACAGTCTGAGTCATCGGCCACTGTAAGGGAAAGGGTTGTGCAGGCACGCAGGATACAGTCGGATAGGTTTGAGAGCCTTGATAATGTTCATTGCAATGCACAGATGAGTTCAACCATGATACATGATTTTTGCAGGCCCCGGCCGGGAGCTTATGAACTGCTGAAGAATGCCATGGATATGCTGGGACTGACGGCAAGGGCACACGACCGTATACTTAAAGTGTCGCGCACAATAGCTGATCTGGAGCAGAGTGATAATATTGAAGTGACACATATTTCCGAAGCAATAGCTTACAGGAATCTTGACCGTGAGGGATGGGCCGGGTAAAAACTGGTATCTTTTTTGTACTTTTATAAAGCATAATCAAAAAAAACAGCTATGAGACAAAAAGCAATACTTGTAATTATTGTGTCATTTTGTCTTGGAGGCATAGTGTCATCACAGGTAACAGACCTTGAATTCAGGCAGTTCCAGGAGGATTTCAGGCTCGCAAAATCTTTTAAGAAAGAAAATAAAACTGAATATGATGGGAGCCCTTACCTTCTGGATGAATTCAGGGATGCTGAAATTTATTTAAAGAACGGAAGACAGTATGAGGATGTCCCAATGAACTATAATATCCATAATGACGATTTTGAGTTTATGATGGATGATATCAGCTATTCACTGGGTAATAATAATATAGTGAAAAACATCAGGGTTGGTGACCGTGATTTTTACTATCGCAACTATACCTATAACTCGGCCAGGATAAAGGGATACCTTGAGCTTGTAGCTGACGGTGATTATAAGATATTCAAAAAGCACAGGGTTATCTATACTGAACCCAAAGCAACAAGGGGATATGTTGAAGCCCAGCCTGCCAGGTTCAGTCCAAGGAGACCCGATTATTTTATTGAGCTGACTGATGGCAATATAGTGTATTTCAATAAACTAAAGGAGATTGCTGACCTGTTACCGGAAAATAGCGATAAGCTGAAGGACTACATCAGGGATAACAGGCTTAAAGCAAGAAGGGAAGAAGATATTATTACTCTTGCCGGTTATATTAACGGTAAGTGAGCCCTGATGTTGCTGGTTCCATGCCTTTATAAACGGTAAGTGAGCAAATTTAAGTGGCGGAATCCAGTTC
>JBKHBA010000187.1:0-5628 GCA_046542595.1 Bacteroidales bacterium
AAAGAAAACATAAGGGATATGGTATACAATGAGGCCAGACCGGTCTCTCCTTTAAAGATTTTCTTTCTCCCCCTCCGGCTGAACGTGTCCGGGGAAGAAAAATTACCTGCCAGGACAATAATAATCGGTGCCCCTTCCTGTGACATTGAAGGATTAAAGCTTCTTGATGCCATATATATAGATGAGGATTATACTGATGAGACCTACCTGCTGCGCAGGCAAAACTCAGTTATCATTGGGGCAGCCTGCCATAAAACAGCTGATAATTGCCATTGTACAAGTTACGGGGTGAATCCATGGCCCGGAACAGGCAGTGATATGTCAATGAGCATGCTTGATGACAGTATTATTCTTTCAGCAACTTCTGAAAAGGGCAGTGAATTCTTAAAGGAGATTAATAAACTTGTTACTGCCGTGGAGCCGGGTGATAGGGACAGGGACAGAATTACCGGCCTGCAGGAGACTGCAGCCGCACAGGTAAGCGATATGAACCATGGATTGCCGGGAACCCCGGAAACAGGCACTCTTGTCAAAGAAGCAGAACCGGATCTCTGGAAAAGACATTCCTCCGCATGTGTCTCCTGCGGGGCCTGCTCGGCTATCTGTCCCACATGCACCTGCTTCCTTCTTATTGACAGGCCCGGTTTCGAGAAAATAAAGCAGCAGGATACATGCCAGTATCCGGCTTTTGAAAGGGTTGCGGGAGGGGAAGATCCGCTGAAAGAGCTGAGCGTAAGATTTCATAACAGGTATATGTGCAAGTTTGTCTGGAAGCCGGAACGCTTCGAAGTGCTTGCATGCACAGGTTGTGGCAGATGTATAGATACCTGTATAGCCGGTATAAACAAGAACGAAGTAATAATGGATATGACATGAATACGCTTACAAAGGAGATAAAGGAACCCGGACTCTATAAGGTTATCAAAGCCAGTGTGGATGAGATAATCGATGAATCCCCTCTTATTAAAACATTTGTGATGACTCCTGAAGAACCATTTTCTTTTAAGACCGGGGAGTTTATTGAACTGACACTTGATGGTCTGGGAGAGGCTCCGTTCACCCCGTCGTCATCACCGTTTGTTACGGAAAAACTGGAGGTAACCATTATGAAAGCCGGTTACCTTACAGAAAAATTTCATGATCTGGAACCCGGAGCTACCCTGGGTATCCGCGGACCTTTCGGCAGGGGTTACCCGGTTGACAGGTTTAAAGGGAAAGAAATACTAATTGTGGGGGGTGGATGCGGACTGGCTCCTATAAGGTCACTGTTATATACCCTGATTGAACTGAAAGACCGGCTGGAAAAGGTGGTTCTTCTCTATGGGTCGAAGACACCGACCGATTGCATCTACAAGCCAATGTTCTCAAGGCTTAACAGTATTGACAAATTTGAAACACACCGGTCGGCGGACAAACCTGATGGCACCGACTGGGATGAATCCTATGGCATGGTGACCCGGCTCCTGGATGAACCAAGGGTCAGGCTTGAAAATGCCATAGCAGTGGTCTGCGGTCCGCCGGTAATGATGAAATTCTCCACGATGAAGTTGCTTGAGCTGGGTTTCAGTGACGATGAGATATATCTTTCAATGGAAAAGAACATGTCATGCGGTCTGGGCAAATGTGGCCACTGCATGATGGGTGAATTTTTTGTCTGCAAGGATGGGCCTGTTTTTACCTATGCAGAGGTAAAGCACAACCCGGAGATATGGAAATAGTTATATAAGCCTTAAGAGGATATGAGTAAAAAGATAGTTATAGATATGATTAAATGCCGCAGCTGCAGCAGTTGCCAGGTGCAATGCTCATATCAGCATCACCCCGGGAATAATGGGATGATGCCATTGCTTGAGAAAGCGGCATTCAGTTTTACATGCCGGAGGTGTGAGGACGCCCCCTGTATTGAAGTGTGTCCTGTTGATGCCCTGGAAAGGGATGATAAGGGGATCATCAGCAGGTCTTCAAACCTGTGTATAGCCTGTAAATCGTGCGTAATGGCCTGTCCTTTTGGCACCATGATGAATAATTTTTTCGAAGTCCGCAAGTCGGTATGTGACTATTGCGGAATGAATGGCAGTAATGTGAAACTTCTGTGTATAGAAAGCTGCCCGAATGAAGCCCTGGCTGTTGAGGATTCTGATGAAGATCCCGGACAGCACCTCCATAAATTGAATGAGAAAGTTTTAGTAAGGGACATACTTTGGGATAATTTGAAACATGAATAAAGCTGAGAAATGATTAAAGAACTGTTCTATTTTTTGATATTCCCCGGGATTACATTCTCGATTCTGATAGGAGGGGTCCTGTCCTGGGCAGATCGTAAGATAACTGCAAGGGTTCAGTTCAGGAAGGGCCCGCCGTTTCTTCAGCCTTTCTATGATCTTGGCAAGCTGTTTTATAAAGAGACAATCCTGCCCAGGAACGGGGCACGGATGGTATTTCTGGCAGCTCCTGTGTTTGCTCTCTTCAGCGCTGCCATGGCCAACGTATTTATACTGCTGCCGTCGATATTTCCAGGCAGCGGATTTAAAGGGGATATTATCGTGATCTTTTACCTGCTTACCATTCCCTCCCTCAGCTATATAATAGGTTCACTTGCTTCAGGCAATCCCCTGGGTGCTCTGGGTGCATCAAGAGAAATAAAGCTGATAATAAGCTATGAACTGACCTTTATACTTGCCCTTAGCTGTATTATAATAAAAAGCGGTATGAGCATATCTGTCTCGGATATTATTGCGGCACAACAGGAGGGCGGGGCTTTTATAGGATCAATATCCGGGGTTTTACTGTTTATTGTAATACTGTTTGTCATTCAGGCAAAACTTGCCCTTGTTCCTTTTGATATGTCTGAGGCTGAGACAGAGATTGCCCACGGAGTTTTTATTGAATATTCCGGGACTGCCTATGCCCTGGTGAAAATGGCCAGATATATCATGCTCTTTGCCCTGCCATCATTAATGGTGACATTGCTTATGGGAGGATTCAAATTTACCGGCATCGATATTTTATGGTCGGTATTGAAACTGCTGCTTGTACTTCTTCTGATAACGCTTATTAGGAATACAAATCCGAGACTGAGACTGGACCAGGCCATGAGATTTTTCTTTATCTGGATGAATATCCTGGTTGTGCTGGCTATAGGATTATCAATTGTTAAACTATAAAATTATATAAAATTGAGTTTAGGAAGTTATTGTTTCAGGAAATCGCTCTGGGTCTTCCACTTTGGTGGGGCCTCATGCAATAACTGCGATATAGAGATCCTTGATTGCCTTACTTCGCGTTATGATGTTGAGAGATTCGGGATACAACTTGTGGGAACCGTAAGGCATGCGGATGTATTGCTGGTGTCGGGTTCAATAAACAGGAAGTGTCATGACAGATTGCTTGAGGTTTATGACCAGGCCCCCAAGCCCCTGCTGGTAGTTGCATTCGGAGCCTGCGGTTGTACGGGTGGTATTTTCGCCGAAGGCAACACTTTTGCCGGGCCGGTAGACAAAATAATACCGGTGGATGCCTATATTCCGGGTTGCCCTCCCAAACCTGAAGCAATACTTGCCGGAATTGTAAAACTGATCAATAAATAACTGGATATGGCTTCTATCAATTACGATATATTCCCGGATATGATAAAACTGAACTTCAACAGTGATGTACTGGGTGTTATGGTCAGACAAAGAAAGAGAATGATAGTTCAGATAAGGAAACAGGCACTGCTGGAAATAACTAATTATTTTCTTGATGAACTCAAATACAGGTTCATAATAGCATCAGGAATGGCAACAGACAGAGGTTTTGATGTGATCTACCATTTCAGTGATGATAATACCGGTTATATAATAAACCTGATGGTATCTCTCAACAGGAATGATCCTGAGATTGAATCACTGTCCAATATGATAAGTGCCACAAACTGGATCGAGAGGGAAATACATGAGCTCTTTGGTATTAAATTCACCAACCATCCTGATCTTAAAAGCCTGATCTCAGAGGGAAACTGGGAAAAAACAGATTATCCTTATTCACGACCGGCACGAGATAACAAAAAATCCCAGAGAAATGAGTAAGCAAACAGTGATACCAATAGGTCCGTACCATCCGCTTCAGGAGGAACCTGAGCTTTTTAAGCTTTACTGTGAAGGCGAGATTGTAAAGGATATAGAATGGGAGACCGGGTATAACCACCGGGGTATTGAAAAGATTAATGAATCCAAGACTTTTGACCAGGTCTTCTTTGTGGTGGAAAGGATCTGTGGTATATGCTCCACCTCCCATCCCTTTGCCTACGCTAACGCCATGGAAGAGACAGGCAGGGTGGAGGTGCCTGACAGGGCTCAGTATATCAGAACCATAATAGGAGAACTTGAACGCATACACAGCCACCTTTTGTGGGTAGGACTGGCAGGTCATTTCCTGGGCTATAACACTGTATTTATGTGGGCATGGAAATACCGCGAGCTTGTGCTTGATATTTTTGAAAAGACCACAGGTAACAGGAACAATTATGCTATGTTCAGGATTGGCGGTGTGAGGAGGGATATACCTGATATCCATATAAGTGATGTAAAGAAGATGCTTGATGCCCTGAGGCCGAAGATCGATCTGCTGACAGGAGCCGTTATGGATGATCCTGTCATTCATGCCAGAACCAAGAAAGTAGGCATCCTGACAAAGGAGGATATTATTAACTATGCCGCTGTGGGCCCAACGGCCAGAGCTTCGGGTATTGCGATTGATGTCAGGCGTGATGATCCTTACGCAGCATATGATATGGTTGACTGGAAAGTTATTACATCTGAAAGCTGCGATGTGTTCGGCAAAGCAGAAGTAAGGCTGCTGGAGATGTATGAATCGGTGTCAATAATTGATCAGTGTCTCGACAGGATGAGTAAGACCAAAGAAGGGGATATCTATAATCCGGTTAAGGAGATACCTGAAGGAGAAGGTTTTGGGAGGGCAGAGGCACCGCGCGGTGAAGTGTTCCATTTCGTAAAAACCGATGGCTCAAACTCCCCCGTAAGGCATAAGGTGCGAGCCCCCAGCTATGTGAATATAGCAACCTTTAAAAAATCCTGCATCGGACAGACTATTGCAGATGCTACCATAATACTTGCAGCGGTGGATCCCTGCTATTGCTGTACAGAGAGAATGGCAATTGCATATGACTGTTCAAGCGGTAAACAAATGTTTAACGGTCTGGACCTGATACGGATGTCACAGCAAAGGACAAATGACCTGAAGATGAAGATATAAATAAAAGGTTATGAATGAATTATTATATATTATATGGATACCGCTGGCAGCAGGATTATTACTGATGGCTGTCCCTGAATCACTGAGGAAACTGACAGGTATACTGTCGGCCCTGGCAGGGGCCCTGGCTTTTGTTTTTTCCATAGTGCTTTATACAGGAAGAGGATTATCCGGACACCTGGATCTTATTTCGGTTTCCGGCTTTGCTGACAGGTTACCCGGACCAGACACCGGTCTGGGTGGTTTAGCTGCTCTTAATTTTGACGAGATAGCCAGGCTGATAATACTCTTGATTACTTTTTTCAGCCTGGTTGTTATTGTGTATTCATTGAGGTATACAAATACCGGCCATAGAATAAGAAGGTATTACTCTTA
>JBKHBA010000188.1:0-5580 GCA_046542595.1 Bacteroidales bacterium
AAAAGGGGATTAACCTGGTGATCAGTAATGGCATATAAGGGCTGTGTATTGGTGCCAAACATAAGTATCTCATGGTTGGTATTCACCTGTCCTATTGTTTTCTTTACCTTACCATCCACGGAGGAGGTTACCCATTCATCTTCAGGCAGACGGGTACGATCATCACAATACAAAGCTATGATCACAAAATTCTCGGACAGCCTCCTGAGTACTCCGGGGTCAGACCATACTCTGGATTCCACCTGCTTACAATTACTGCAGGCATGGCCCTTGAAATCGATAAATACAGGCATATCCTTTTCCTTTGCACAGGCCAGACCCTGTTCAAGGTCATAATAACCTTCCAGTCCGTAAGGCAGCTCAAACTTGCCGGCATACTTTGGTTCTGCACACAGACCCTCTCCCCCGTCCTGGTACTCAGACACCTGCCCCGCACCTGCCTGCGACCCTCTTTCCGACAGATCAAACTGTGCAGAGGACCTGGAAGGAAGGAGTCCGGATACACCATCAAGCGGCGCCCCGAAAAGTCCGGGTATAAGATACACTGCAAAAGAGAAAACGGCAATGATAAGAAGGAATCTGAATATACCAATATGTTTAAGCTCACTGTCATGAGCAAATTTAATCTTGCCCATAAGATACAGGCCAAGCAATATAAACAACACAATCCATATTGAAAGGTATACATCCCTTGTCAAAATATTAAGGCCGTATACTGCATCTATTGTTGAGAGGAATTTCATACTGAAAACCAGCATTATGAATCCCAGCACCACCTTCACGGAATTAAGCCAGCCCCCTGATTTTGGCAGCTTGCCCATTACCGAGGGGAAGAGGGCAAAAAGGAAGAAAGGCATGGCAAAGCCCAGGCCGAAACCGAACATGCCAACTGTAGGGCGCATCACGTCACCGGCAGCGGCTTCAACAAGCAGGGCACCGATTATAGGTCCGGTGCAGGCAAATGAAACCAGCACGGTTGTGAGTCCAAGGAAAAAGGCTGCCACCATGCCACCACTGTCAACCTTTGAGTCGGCAGAGCTAACCCACTTGTTGGGCAGTATGATCTCGTATGCGCCGAAAAAAGAAGCGGCAAAAACAATAAAAAGGGTAAAGAAAAGTATATTGGGTATCCAGTGCGTGCTGAGGATGTTGGCAAAGCCAGCACCTGCACTTGTTAGTGAAACGATTACCCCCAGGGATGAATAAAGGAGCACTATGGACAGTGCAAAAATCAACGCTTTAATAAATGATTTACCCTTTTTTTCCGTGCCCTGTGAAAAAAAGGCGACGGTCATGGGTATCATAGGGAACACGCAGGGTGTAAGTATTGCTGCTATACCCAGGAGTAAGGAGATAAGAAACAACCCGGTGAGACCCCTGTTTTCAGTGCTGTCCGCCGCAAAAGCACCGTTTCCGCTGCCTGATCCTTTACCGCTTACCTTTTCTGTTTCATCATCTGTCCCGGCAATCCCTTCAGTGTCGCCACCCCCGGTTCTTTCAGTTTCAGTCTCTTTGTCGCTGCCCTCATCCCTGGCTGTTTCGGTGCCCGTACCGGCTTCCGGACCATCCTTCAGGACATTAATACTGAATTCTTCATCCTGGGGGGGTGAACATCTCTCATCATCGCATGCCATATAGTTAACATAGCCTTCCACGGTAAATTCATCAAGTTCTGATCTGACTGTTTGCCTGAACACCACCTCGCCGCTGAAATATCTTATCTCCATCTCAAAAGCCTGGTCAAAGACAATCTCGCCTTCGCTCATGGCACGCACATCGCCCACCAGTTCATAATCAGACGAGCTGGCAAAACTAAAGCTTGTTGGTATTGGTCCGCCCCCGGGGACATCCATCCCGTAGAGGTGGGAACCTTCTTCAACTGTAGCTTTGAAAATCAGGTCATACTCATTCTCCTCATTCTTCTCATACGAAAAAGCCCATGATACAGGATCATAAATCTGCGAAAACGAAATAAGGCTCAGATACAAAAGAACAGCCAGTGTTGAAATTTTTTTTATCATCACTTGTAAATTTTAATATATCTAACATCTTCTAAGTACTGATTGTTCAGTCACAGCTTACCTGTAAGACAAACAAAACCAGTTTGTGGGTGACAAGGACATAATGTCAAAATACTAACCCAGGTCTATCTCATCACCGAATTTATCGGCAAACCTGTATTCCATATAATGGAATGATTCAATAGCCCGCACTTCCAGCTTACACTTATGCCTTCTTGCCATTTTTTTGTAAAGTGGTATAATCCCTTTGCGCAGGTAAGCGGCAATAAAGGGATGTGTCTTAAGTATAAAGCTCCTGGTTTTAACTTTTTCAAGTATTAATTCAAGGTCTCTTTCTATCTTCTCTATATAAAGGTATGAGGGGCCTATCCTGCCTGTGCCGTTGCATACCGGACACTTCTCTTCAACACTGATATCCATCTCCGGCCTTACCCTCTGGCGGGTTATCTGCATAAGCCCGTATTTGCTAAGGGGCAGTATATTATGCTTGGTGCGGTCCTCAGCCATTATCTCCCTCATAGTATCGAAAAGCTTCTGCCTGTGCTCATTTGTCAGCATATCTATGAAGTCAATAACTATAATGCCTCCCATATCCCTCAGTCTCAACTGCCTGGCTATCTCCCTGGCAGCCTCCAGGTTAACCTGCAGAGCCGATGTTTCCTGGTCACTGCCGGCTTTGGACCTGTTGCCGCTGTTAACATCTATTACATGCAGTGCTTCCGTATGTTCAATGATAAGGTAGGAGCCATGCTTGAATGAAACAGTTTTGCCAAATAGTGTTTTAATCTGTTTGGTCACGCCAAAATGATCAAATATGGGCTTATTGCCTTTATAAAGCTTGACTATCTTCTCCTTATCCGGAGCTATTTCCCTGACATACTGCCTTATGTCAGTTGCCAGCACATTATCGTTAACAGTGATATTGGTAAAGCTCACATTGAGTATATCACGCAGTATTGCATTTGTGAGGTTCAGTTCCCTGATAAAGAGAACGGGCTTTGATATATCTTTTCGCAGGTCATAAAAAGCTTTTTCAAATCTCTCAACCAGTTCACGCAGTTCTGCATCAAGGGTGGCTACTTTTTTCCCTTCAGCCACCGTACGGATTATGACCCCGTAATTTTTAGGTTTAATGCTCTGTATAAGGGCTTTAAGCCTATTTTTCTCTTCTGCACTCTCTATCTTTGTTGAGATGGACACCTTGTCAGAAAAAGGCAGTAATACAAGATTTCTGCCTGCAATGGATATCTCCGATCCAAGCCTGGGGCCCTTGGTTGAAATTGGTTCCTTGGCCACCTGCACAATTACTGTTTGCCCGCTTCTGAGAACATCCGATATTTTTCCATCCTTATTAATATCAGGCTCATTCTTAAATTTATGAACAGGTAACATCTTGCCCTTTCTTTTCAGGGCTATCTCATAATATTTATGCAAGGATCTGAACTGGGCTCCCAGGTCCAGATAATGCAGGAAAGCATCACGCTCATACCCCACATTAACGAAGGCGGCATTAAGTCCGGGCATGATCTTCTTAACCTTGCCCAGGTATATATCTCCTACTGCAAATTTAATATCCTTCTTTTCCTTATTGAGTTCAACGAGTTGTTTATCCTCAAGTAAAGCAATGGATACTTCTTTCGTTCCGGAGTCGATTATTAAATCTTTGCTTACCACATTAAAGTAAAATAAATCCTGATGATCGTTTATATCACTTATAATATACTAAACCTAAAGATCAGACAATCTTTAGGTTTAGTATAATACGTTAACCGGCTGCAGGCAGCATCACCTATTTGCGCTTCTTATGCCTGTTCTTCCTTAAACGCTTTTTGCGCTTATGGGTAGCCATCTTATGTCTTTTTCTCTTTTTTCCGCTTGGCATAAATTATCTACTTAATATTGTTTTTTACCTTATTTATAAATGACTTTGAAGGTTTAAAAGCCGGTATAAAATGTTCCGGTATAATTATGGTAGTGTTCCTGGAAATATTCCTGGCTGTTTTCTTGGCCCTTTTCTTCACTATGAAACTGCCAAAACCCCTCAGGTATACATTGTTTCCGTCAACCATTGAGTCCTTAACGGAATCCATAAACTCCTCAACAGTCCTCTGTACTGTAACCTTTTCAATACCTGTTTTTTTTGCAATTTCGTTAACGATGTCTGCTTTAGTCATTTTAATGAGTTTTAATTCAACAATTTATATGTTTTCGAATTTTTTCGGAATAACTCTGCAAATGTAAAATATTATTTGATATAAATGAAACGTCTATTCATATTTTTTCATTTTTTTATATTCATAACTCATTGAATTAGTGTTAATCAATTAACTCCTCCCCTGCAGCACCCACAGAAAAAGCAATCATTGCCCCTGTTTTCATTTTCCCGGTAAGCTCTTAATATGAATAAATCAGCTGCATTTTCCGCTGCCTGATTGTCACTAGCTTTATTTTTACTAACTTTACCTTTTTGAAACCGTAGTATTAAATCTATTAAGAATGTCAGTTAACAAGGTTATTTTAGTCGGGAACGTAGGTAAAGACCCTGAAGTACGTTATATTGATACTAATGTGCCTGTTGCAAGGTTCCCCTTTGCTACCAGTGAAACCTACAGGAGCAGGGATGGTGAAAAAATAACCACAACAGAGTGGCATAATGTTGTACTATGGAGAGGCCTGGCGGAGGTTACCGAGAAATATGTAAAGAAAGGATCGCAGCTTTTTATAGAGGGTAAGATACGCACCCGTTCTTATGACGACAGGGATGGGAATAAAAGATATATTACCGAGATTATTGCCGATAATATGCAGATGCTGGGACGCCGCTCCGACAACAAGTCATCAGACCCCGAAGGCAGTGACTCATCATACGGCAACACTGGTGAAGGGTCAACTTCCAAAGAAGGCCATTCATCACAGTCAGAAGAAAATCCTTTCGGAAAAGAAGAGGACAGGGCCCAGGAAGGTGGAGGTGACGAAAATGATGATCTGCCTTTTTAGTGTTAATCAAATGTTTGTCAATTGGAATCCATTGACCCCTTTCAGGAAATAATGATAATACAAAATACTGTCTCTGCCGCATCTCTCATTATAGAGATTGCGGTACTGCTGATACTGCTTCTGTGCTCGGCTATGATATCGGGCGCTGAAGTGGCATTCTTTTCCCTGGGACGGGATGATATAAGGGAGCTTTCAAAAAAGAGAACTCCCAGGTCAGCTGCAGTAACCAGGCTGTTTGGCAAGCCTGAAGAGTTAATAAGCACAATAATTATTGTAAATACATTTGTTAACATTTCTGTTGTGTTGCTCTCTGCCTATATATGTGAGCAGCTGTTTGTCTTTTCCGGGAACCGTACAGTTACTTTGCTAATTGAGATTATACTTATCACTTCAGTACTTATTCTTTTCGGCGAGCTTATTCCCAGGGTATATGCCGCAAAAGCCAACATACGCTTCAGCCGGATGATGGCCTTGCCCCTTGTTCTTTGCATGAAATTGTTCAGGCCCCTGATCACTGTCCTTATCAGGTCAGGCTCCCTTATTAAACGGAGGGCCGGGCATA
>JBKHBA010000189.1:0-5577 GCA_046542595.1 Bacteroidales bacterium
TCTGAATACTGCTCATCGCCCAGGCTCAGGTTAAGCATAAAGACAGGTATATCGGTGGCGCTGGCTTTAATGATCCTGGGCCTGTCCAGGTCGTTAGGCAGTGCATTCATGCTGCCGTCTATCTTCTCATTCACTTCCATAAAAGCAAGGTCTATATCCGTGCCGTATTCAAATTTAAGCAGGATAATAGCATTCCCGTTACGCGATTCGGATTCAATATCATCCAGTCCGGGTACCTGCAGCAGGTTACGCCTCAGTATGCTCACTATCGAATTTTCTATCTCCCTGGCCGAATTATCCGGCCTTGACACAGCCACTGTTATCTCAGGTATATCAATATCAGGCATCAGTGATACCGGCAGCCGGCCGGATGAGACAATACCCATCATGATAATTGCCACGAAGCTCATTATTACAGCAACAGGTCGGTGTATGAGGAATTTTACCATTTATATATTGTTGAATCGTTAGTCTCTTAGTCTCTTAGTCTCTTGGTCTCTTGGTCTCTTGGTCTCTTGGTCTCTCAGCCCCCCTGCTCTGGCCGCCGTAGCCCTGCCCTGCCAACCGGAGCTTCGCTTAGGTTGGGCGGAGGCGGAACCCACTCCCATAAATACAGGCAGGAAAAAAATCAGTCCTATTATACTGAATATCAGTCCGCCCGTTGTTCCGGCTGCCAGTGAAAACCAGAACCGCTCGTCTTTGCCTGCCAGCAGAAATGGTGCAAGACCTATAATAGTAGACAGTATGGTAAGGAAAATAGGTATAACCTTGGCGTTATATGCCTTTACATACAATCTCAGTTTTGTCAGCACATTTTTTCTCTTTTTAAAATTATTATAATCGTTAACTATATACAATGCCGAGTTAACCACCAGTCCTGCCAGCAGCAGCATGGCTGCCAGCACCCCCTCATCAGGCCTTATCCTGAAAATATGAAAGGTAAGGAAGACCCCTATCATTGAAAAGGGTATAAGGCTTATAACAACCAGTGGCTGGGTGAATGATTCAAGCAGGATAGCACAGATAAAATATATTATCAGTATTACCAGGAATATAAGGTAGAAATTGCTTTCCTGCTCACCCCATGAGTAGCGGTAATAAGAACGGTCGGCAGAATAGCCCAGCGGCAGTATCGACTTAGTCTCTTTGATATTCCTCTCCAGTATTATTTGTCCCAGCTCATAGTTGCCAATAAAATCATACATGACCATAAGCACGTACTGCTGGTCTTCACGTGTTATCCTGTTATCGGTTATATCCTTTTTAATATCGGAGAAGTCCTTCAGTTTAACAAGCATGCCATCAGGTGTTTCTACAGGGCTGTTTATAACAGTCCAGTAATCATATTCACCGCTCTGACGCGATTTAATGGTCAGCGGGGCCCTGAAATCATTAACAAAGGGGTAGAGTGAAGGGGTGCGCGACCTGGAATATTTATTTATTTCCGAATAGGCAAAGCCCAGGTCCGAATTATTAGCTGCCAGGAATGCACCATCGAGGCTCAGCCTGTTCCTGGTAACTTTTTTTGTCCGGTACCGCTCGCCGCTGCCCATGACATATACTTCCTGTATACGCGGGTGCTCAAGAAGCCTCAGCTTAAGGTCCTCGGCATAGCCCATCAGTTCATCATAGTTATACCCTTTCATTACCACGGTCCATTGCCCGCTTATATATTCACTGCCTACCTGGTTGGAGAAGGCCCTGCCTACACCTGAAACAGTAACATGGTATGAACCTATGCCCATCATAAAATCCTCAATCCTTATCTTCAGTATGAAGGGGAATATACCATTCTCCACTTCGGGATTAAAGCTAATACTCATGTTGGCTGATTCTTCACTGTATATGCTGGTGGTAAACATCTCTATCTCATCATAAGCTGCCAGCATATTCTCAACCCTTTCGCAAATATTGTTCAGATGCTCAATAGTCAGACCTTCCTGGCTCCTGCCAATCCTGACATTAAGCTTTGTACGCACCTCATCATCACCACCACCGTAATAGTAGTAGCCGAAGGACGATGATATCTTATCAGCAAACAACCTCAGGCTACCGCCCAGTATTTTTTCGATCACAGGCCTTATATCCTGGTTGAATTTACGTGCTCCAATGGTCTTATTATAAAACTCCTGGAAACCTGTCAGTTCAGCTTCTTCCACAGGGGAGCCATAAGATACCCTGTCTTCCTCAACAGGCAATTTCTCAGGCACCAGAAAAAGCGGAAGGCCAAAGCCGAGGACTGCAACAGTGATAAGTATTGTCCTGTACCTTATCCCAAAATTTATATATTTTGAATACAGTGAGCTGATATTTACAATTTTTCTTTTTCGCCTGACCATCCTGGCTGTCTTTTTCACCGGCAGGGCTATCTTATCAAGCAGTGAGGGAATAAAGAACAGAGCTACCCCCAGAGAAACGACAAGGTTCACAATAACCACCGCAGCAAAATCGGCCAGCTTGGCTTTTGACTCCTCATCAAGGAAGAAGATGACCGACAATGCCCCTACTGTAGTGAGTGTGGCGGCCATAATAGCCAGGAAGACCAGTTTGTTTTTATGGTGCCTGAGGTGATCGGTCATCACTATGGTATTGTCGATGATAATCCCGAAGGACACCGTTATACCAGCCAGTGAATAAAGGTGCAGCTCAAGCTTAAGTATATAGTAAAAGATAAAGGCCACGGCAAGATTGGCTACCAGGCTTATTGTAATAATTGCCAGGTAGCGTATTTCGCGGCTTATGATCAAGACAAAGAGCAACAGGAGTATTACGGAAGCTATTGTCCTGTACAGTATCCTGGTAAGTTCTTTCTTGAGTGTTATGGTAGCATCATAATTTATTCTTGTGCTGTATCCCGGTGGTAAGTTTGCGGCAATCACCTCCATTGACCTTTTTACCTCGTCGGCCACCTTTATGTTGTTCACATTCTTTTCCGCCCTGATCACCATGTTTATGGTATTCAGCCCGTTTATCCGGTAATAGGTCCGCGCATCCTGTTCCAGCAATCGCACAGTCGCAATATCACCCAGGTGTATTATCCGCTCATCACTCCTGGCTACAGGTATATCAGGCCATTTCACAGTCCGGGCTGCATTTCCTTTAAGGCTTATGTAGGTTCTTATATCATTCCCGTAAATATCCGTCTCCATTGCAGAGCCCATCTCTTCCTCCAGCAGGTAATTGCTTATAGCCTGTCTGATGGAAGAGGCAGACAGCTCCAGCATCTTCAGTTTATCCTGGTCATATATAAGCTCCCACTCCAGGCTGCTTGCCCCGTAAACATTAATATCGTACACCCCTTCAATAACAGCCAGCCTTGATTTTATCTTTTCCTCAGTCATCTTTTGGATATATGACGGACTGGCGGTTCCGTTTATCTGGTACACCAGTATATCGGTACCGGTTTCATTATCGGGCATCGACATTCTTACAATAGGGTATGATACCCCGGGTGGCAGCTTATGCCTTGCTTCCCTGAGCAGCGATGCCACCTCAAAACGTTTAGCCTGCAGATCGGTTTTCTTATCAAATTCAATACTTATAGACCCCGATCCGTTTTGTGTGGTTGAGCTTATACTTTCCACCCCGGGCACAGTGGAGACAACACCTTCTAGCACAGATGTCACCTCCTGCTCTATCACCCTGGCCGGGGCAAGGTGCCACGACCATGAAACGGTCATTGCCGGCATATACCTTGTCGGGTTGAGCTGCAGTGAAAGTAAAGGAATAACGGCAACGCCAATTATGATCAGCAATACGAAGACCATATTGACGGTAAAGGAGGAAAAAGTTTTTGTATGTATCTGACTATTCACTTTTCTTCTTCAACGACCACTGTTTCGTGGGCCAGGTTAACATTGCCACGGTATATAACCAGGTCGCCCTCTTCAAGACCTTCCGACACGGAGAACGAATCTGAATTTTCAAACTCTGTTGTCACATACTTCCAGATGGCCAGGCTGTCTTCCCGCACAAAGACCACATCACGTCCCTGGCGTATAACAAGTGCTTCTTTGGGGATGACAAGGCAATCTTCAACAGGTTTTCGGATAAGTATTTTTACATTCATCCCTTCGAGCAATTTGCCACCGTTCCTTAGCTCAGCTCTTACTTTCACCATGCCATTCTCATCCACCAGGGGATTGATCTTTGTAATATGGCCTGTGTATTCATTGCCGTCACTCACAAAAGGCATAATATTTACCGGCATACCTTTTTCTATAAAGCCGTATTCCGATTCCAGCACCGGAAATTCCACTTCAATCACCGAGTTGTCAATAATCTTACACAGTCCGTCCGGATAAATATTCGATGGGTTCCATTCCATGGCTTTCAGGTCTGCCACTGTGCCTCCAATGGGAGCATATATTTTCGTATGCCTGAGCATATATTCCGCTTCACGCAGGCCGGTCTCTGCATCGATCAGTCCGCTCCGCAGTTTTGTCATACGGATCATATCTTCACTCAGTTCTGCTGTATCAAGGCTGCCGTGAAAAGATATCAGGTCATCCTTAAACTCGATCTGTGCCCTTTCAAGCTGTTGTTCTGCCTTTTCATACTGCATCCGGTAATTGAAATCTTCCAGCTTGGCCAGCAGTTGTCCTTTCTCTACCCTTCGGCCGTTTATCACATGGATTTTTTCTATTATACCGTCAACACGAAAAGGAACAGTTGAGACATGCCTGGCGAACACCTTTCCGTTTGACACCAGTTCATGGTAGAATGTAGATTTTTCAAGTTCGACTGTGGACACTGTAACTGCATCCCTCACTGATGAGCGACGTGCCATCTCTTCGCGATTGTCTTCTTCCCGGGTTTTGCAGCATGTAAGTGATATTCCAAAAAGCAAAAAAGCCAGGCTGTATAGTAGATATTTCATAAGGTTGGTTTTAGCTGCTAATAAAAAAAACAATAACTAAAAGTACCGTTAATTATTCTTAATAACAAGAATCACTCCAAAATAAACAAATATTCATCTTAACAGACATTGGTTGAACGAACTAAGGTGTAAGATACAAAAATTTTGGAGCCGGTGAACATGAAATTTGCTGTAACTCTTCCTTGTCCGCCTGACTCGAAAACCGGTATTCCAGACTATAGGACTTGCCATAATACTTTGCGATCATCCTTATGCAGGACGGGCAGCAATCCATGGTATCCAGCTGTTTGTAAAATGGAAATTTCAAAGGAGGTTTACTTAAGTTCGAGTAATAATAATACCGGGTTATCTTCTATAGTAAGAGTGTCAGCTATTTCCTGAAATTTTTGTTTTATATCCGGGCGTTTAGGAATACTTTCTTGAAAATCAGTGCTATTTACAAATTCAAGAAAACGGTATGCATCCATCAGGGAAAATAAATACCTGTTTCCTTTCATCTCAAGTGTTCCCATGGGGAAGATGGCTCCTGAGCCTATCTCCTTTTAGCACGAAGGTCTGCTGCCCGCATCATACTGGCAACTTTATTTTTACCAATAACTCTGCCTCTTACTCTTAACTCCTTTGTCATCCTTGGACTCCCATAACTTGCCTTGCTCTCTTCAAAAATATCCATGATCTCTACCAGGATCTTTTCATCC
>JBKHBA010000190.1:0-5562 GCA_046542595.1 Bacteroidales bacterium
TGGCACCAGAGCTGAAGATATCCTCGAATGTCCTTATCACATCAAGACCCTGGTTATAAAAAGAAAAACCACCCTGGTGCCCTATCCATACATTATTATTGCCATCGCATAAGAGGCTGTAGCAGTTATTTCTATAAAGGCCGCTGCGCTCTGTAACACCCCATACCGAATCATTTTCGAAAAAATAAACACCTGTCGTTTCTGTGGCTCCCCATATCCTTCCCCTCCTGTCAATATCAAAGGATTGGAATATAGTTCTCATACCACCGCGAATAATGGCTTTTCCTGTTGTTACACCCTTTTCAGGATCCAAAAAATAGAGCCTGTCCGCTTCGGTGGCAATAATAACATTTCCTTTCCCGTCAGGCACCAGCTGCCTGATATTATTATGTGGCAGCTGTTCTGATGTGGTATAGCGCCTGCTGCTTCCCGTCTCTTTGTCAATAATAATAATACCGCTCCTTGTTCCAAGCCATATATATCCTCCTTCATCAATTATGTCAGAGATATAATTCTCAAGGTTATTACGCGACCTGAAGAAGAGCTCTGTCCGGCCCTGCCTGTCACGCCTGTATACGCCCTGGCCTTCCGTCCCTATAAGCATTGAGCCGTCATCGTTAATAAGGTAATCAGATATCCTGGCCATATCCACCTGGCGGCTCAGATCGGTATAGCTGCTTATCTCTTCCTTTTCAAGGTCAAAGAGGTAATACCCTGATTCAGTAGCTGCAAAAACATCACCCTGGTACTCACCCACATAAATAATATCATTTTCAACACCTGCATTATCCGGCCTGTAGAATTTATATGCATCAGAGCTTAATACTGAAACACCATTACCAAAATGCCCGATCCATATATTACCCCAGTCATCCTCATAAGTAATCTTTATATCATTGCTGTTCAGACCGGAATTCCTGTCAATAAGCTCATGCTCCTGTATGCCTGCTGTCAGGCTGTCCGTAACAGCTTTAACCAGTCCCCTGCCAAAAGTGGATATCCATAATGTTCCTGCCTTATCAAGCATCAGCGACTGTATACGGGTGCGGGTAAAAATATCCTCTTCACTTACCCTGTACGTAACAATTCTCCCATTACTGCAGTCTGCCACGTACAGGCCCTTATCTTCAGTGCCTATAAAAAAAAGCTCCGGGTTAATACTCTGCCTTATATCCTGTACCTTGTTATATGTCAGCTCCTCAGCTTCAGTTATAAGCTTTAGTTCGTCATTATTATAACTGCATAAAGCAAGACCGTTCTGTGTTCCCAGCAGCATATGGCCATCACTTGTAAAAGCAGCACTATATAAAAACTGATCCACAGGGTTATTGAGGGATTTCGTTTCTTCCGGGTTTGACGGGTCGAAGAGATATACCCCCTTGCTCTGGCTGATTATGAATACCTCTGAATCGCCGTTCCCGACAATATCATTTACACGCACAACATCTATGCCTGGCACTTTTTTCATCTCACCGTTATCCGTATAATATACAGTACCATCATTAAAACCAAAGTATATCACACCTTCGGCTGTCTCAAATGATGAAAGAGGAAAGGCTGTCTCCAGTGAGTCGGACAAATGAGACATGTGAAAGTCATATCCGTCAAAACGGCACAGGCCGTCACCGGTGCCAAGCCAGATAAAACCGTTATTGTCCTGGTTAACCGTATAAACAAAAGGATGCGGAAGCCCATCGTTAACACCATGATTCTTAAACTGGTAAGTCTGTGCAAAGGATAAGAGAGATATAAACGACAACAAAAGGGATATTATCGTATTTTTTAACAGAAGCTTCCGGACCATTAACCTGCTATTTTTCTATTTGGTTTACTGTTATACCGGGTTTATACACTGGAACCCCCCCGATAGGTACGGTAAAAAACTCCAGATACTCACCGTACTGGTTCTCAACGGAGATAACCACGTTATTATTTCTTACAAGTGGTGATTTCCGTTTTATAAACTGAAAATCGAGTGATGAATTGATTTCTTCCCCATCTATCTTAATCTTGCTTTCTGCCCATTCGTCCTCACCGGAAACATCAGCCAGCAGACCGCGCCGCACACGCGAAACAACCCTGATATAACCATCATTATCCCAGTCAAAATTAACCTGCTTGACAAATATTGTTGCCGTGTCAATATATGGGTAAATATGTGAGATATTATCTGAATTATTCCACATACGGAAAGAGTACTCATAGGTAAAGGCATTGCCATCCTCAATGGGACTGTTTTCCTCAGGCTCCGTGCTGAGAAAATACCTGTAAAGATTACCATCATCACCTGACAGGCCGTCGCATATTACTTTGAATATATAACCGTCAAATTCTTCAACCAGTTCACCTTCTGTAGGATTAAAAGGTCCGAAGGTATACCAGTCATCATCATACCTGTTGTCTTCACCAAATATTTTAGATGCCAGCAGTGTGCCACTGTCATAATTACCTGTAGGCTCTATGCCTTTTGCATCATCATGACTCCAGGCCTCATCGCCCCCGTAAACAGAATACTGCATCCTGGTGTCCCACACGCCATTAATCTCATCAACCTCCCCTCCTATATCAGGGTCATACACCCTTATATAAAAAGGCCTTGAATACGTCCTGGGTATCTTAAAGAAAAATGTCTGCGAAAAATCATCGTCGCCCCATGATGTCTCGCCATCACTGCCAAAAGTCATCAGGTAGGGTATATTCTCATCAGCAGCAGGCACAGGTTGTGGCAGGACTGTTAAGCTTACCAGAAACAAACAGCCCGTAATCACTAACCTGTATATATTATTCACACATCCCATAGACATTGCAAAAATAGTATAATTAGTCAAATCACCTTTCCCTCACCACTATATCTTTGGAAACACATGTTTCCCTCACATTCCCGTCCTCATCGGGAACTGTGCTGACTATCAGCTGTATATTATAAGTGCCTGCACCCAGGTAGGTCTTGTCAATATTCATGCCGGTATCAGCCGTACCATCATCAAAATTCCAGTAATACTCGGAGATATCCCATCCCGGCAGGTATGTCTCTGAGGCATCCAGAGTAATGGTTTCACCTGCATAGCAGGTATCAGGGCAGGTAAAAAATGCCTGCTCAGTCTTTTTCAGCTCCAGCAGGTGATTTACCTCGTTATACTTTACCTCACCCGTTATCATATCCACCACGTTAAGCTTAACAACATAGGTGCCCGGCTCTTCAAAACAATGCTCTGCCCTTATCCCGCTGGCCTTATTGCCATCATCAAAATCCCATTCGTATCTAAAGGGCATGGAATCAAGTTTCATGGCATTTGCTTCAATAAATTCAAAGCAGAAATTATCATAGACCATCTCACTGCATGTACTTTTCCTTTTCAGCAGGGATGAATACATATAAATATCATCCGTTTTATCCCTGTTTGAAGCAAAGAAGCCCTCTCCAGGATCAGGCCCCTTGAAAAAACCAAAATCATCGGCCGCTGAATTAAGTGGTTCAGGCATCAGCACCGGTGTGGTCCACCCGTTATTATTCATCCGTGAACTGTAAATATCGAGCCCGCCCATGCCGCCACCGCGGTCAGAGGAAAAAAACAGCTCGCCGGCATCGCTGAAAAAAGGATACAGTTCGGCAGCGGGACTGTTTATAGCCGGACCAAGATTGGAGGGCTCAGACCATTTACCATTTTCCCATTCACAGATATACAGGTCAGACCCACCCTGTCCACCCGGCATATCCGATGAAAAAAACAGGTACCTCCCATCACTGCTGATAAAGGGATGTCCGAGATTCCATAAAGGGTCATTATACTCAAAAGCAGTGGGTTCAGACCATTCACCACCTCTTTTTTCGGCTATAAATATACCGCTCCTGTTGTGGAAGCCTTTCTTAAATGCTCTTTCTCCTCTTTCTATATCACCCGTAAAATATATCTGACGCCCGTCCGGGCTGAAGCAGAACGGTCCCTGGTTAAACAGTGACTTCAGATCCCTGGAAAAGATCTCTGACCGGCCCCAGTCCAGGCTGTCTTTGCGTGGTGCATAATATATATTATATAACCTGTCATCATCGAATGTTTTATTATTCACCACTCCTGATGTACGCCGGTCTGAGCAAAAAACAATACCTTTCTCCAGTAACACAGGAGTCATTTCATTAAACTGCCTGGTGTTAAAAGGAAGCTTCCTTATCTTCATCATATCACTATCCTGTGCCTGTATCACCGGCGACAGTAAAAATATTATTAATGCTATGTATGTAGTGTACTGTTTCTTCATCTTAAAAATAACGTGGATTTGAAGCGCTTACTTTCTTGCCGAATTCAAACCTCAGGGCCACCTCATGTGTGCCACCCACAAAAGTACTTATCTCACCAAGATTATATTCATATGCATAGCCCAGCTTCAGTTGCTGGTTCAGCTGCAGCTCTATGATGCCCACCAGCACCTCTTCGCCAAGCCTCCATGATGATCCCAGCCATAAGAGATCTGATATTATAAAGTTGCCGTTCAGATCTATTAACAGGGGCCTGCTGAGAGAATACCTTACCAGTGTCGATGGCTTAAACTTCAAACCATCGGTAAAGCTTATCAGTCCACCGGCCGTAGCCATAAAGTAATAATTCTCATAATCATGGAAAAATTCATAGCCATTGCCTGTGCTGCTTTCCTTGTAACTGAACATCTCCGGCACTGCAGCCCCTGCGAAAAAAACATCCGAGCCGTAGTACACACCCACTCCTACATTGGGCAGTGTATAGGAAGACACAGCTTCAGTGAATGCAGGATCAGGCTCTACTGTTGAGACGCCCGAATAATTATTATTTACCATATCGGCTCCTGCCTTTATTCCAAGCGACCATCTTCCCTTGGCTGTTTTTATATGAAAAGCATACTGACCGAAGATACTGGCTTTTGTTGTTACACCGTATGTCTGATAATGAGACATAATACCCAGGGCTATACGGTCATTCTTCAAGGGTGAGTGGAGCGAGAATGTACCCATTACCGGTTCACCCTCAATATTCATTGATTTGCGTCTGAGCGACAGTGAGGCGGTAAGCACCTCGCGGGTACCGGTATATGCCGGATTTATAACCAGACCGTCCAGCAGGTACTGGCTGTAAACAGGGTAGTTCTGTGCCCTTATTGCCGGCAATGCAATTATCAGTAAAAACAATATATATATAAATCTCTTCATCTATCTCTTTATGACTACATAGCCGCTGTAAGTTTCGTTAACAGGCGATTTAATGGTAAGAAAATAATAATATGTCCCTTCCGGCAGATCCCTGCCATCCATGCCTGTCCCCCTCCAGTCATTCCTGTAATTGACTGTCCTGTATACCACAGCACCCGCCGTATTTGTAATGACCAGTGAGTTTTCAGTGTTTTCAATCCCCCGGATTTCAAATACATCATTAATAGCATCATTCCCGCCAGGAGAGAAGCCATTTGGTATAAAAACCATTGGCACATACAGTTTAACCCTGTCTGATGTGGAACAGATACCGTTAACTATGGTCCACTCAAATATATTATCACCGTGCAGAAGGTCATAGACGGTTGCCCGGGCATCATTCT
>JBKHBA010000191.1:0-5549 GCA_046542595.1 Bacteroidales bacterium
ACCGAGTTTACGAGCCCGGCGAAGCCAACCGGGCCTGCAGATTCAGCGGAGCCAACCGGGCCTGCGAGCTCGGCGAAGCTAACCGGGCCTGCGGACTCAGCGGAGCCAACCGAGTTTACGAGCTCGGCGAAGCCAACCGGGCCTGCGGTCTCAGCTAAGCTGACAGGGCCAGCAAGCTCAGCGAAGCTAAGCGGATCTGCGGGTTCAAAGAAGCTAATGCGCTAGCTTAATTCAAAGAGCAGGTGTGTGACAGGTTTTTATTGTCTTTTTCAATTTTTTTTGGCTCTAGCGGTAAAAATTCATTTCACTGATGTATTGCCATACACCGGGCGGAAGGAAATGGCGTATATTTTTATCCTCATTGATGGCTGACCTGATGAAAGTGCCGGATATTTCCATAACAGGCGCATCAACTATTTCGATATCCGCTTTTTGAATTATCTCCTTAAGTGCCGGGGAGGGGTCTTTGATCTTATTTTTTCTCGGGTAAACAAAGATCTTGCATGTGTCGATAAGCATTTCCGCATTTTTCCATTTATGAATGGTAAGCAGGTTATCGTTACCCATGATCAGTGCAAACATGCGACCGGGATATTTATCCCCAAGGTAGTTAAGTGTATCAACGGTGTATGATGGTTGTGGCAGCCTGGATTCAATATCGGAAACCCTGAACCTGCTGTCATCAGCTATGGCAATTTCCGCCAGGCGCAGTCTGTGATGACCGGGTAGCAGGCTGCTTTTCTTCTTAAGCGGGTTATGGGGGCTGACCACAAACCATATCTCGTCAAGGTCTGAATATTCATAAATATAGTTTGCTATAGCCATGTGGCCTATATGAACAGGGTTAAATGAACCGAAGTAAAGTCCGGTTTTTATAATCGTTTCAGATTTCTTCATCATTATTTATCATTTGACGATATAAAGGCTGTACACCTTTTAAGGGCTTCTTCACGGGCTCTTTCAAGATTATCATTCACTATTATTATATCAAAATCTCCGGCTCTTGTCACCTCCTTCTCAGCTTTGGCAATGCGCATCTCTATTTCCGCCGGTGAGTCGGTCCCCCTGTGGATAAGCCTTTTTTTTAACTCATCTATTCCGGGTGGCTGTATAAAGATAGAGACAGCCTTTGAGCCAAATACTTCTTTGAGCTTAAGACCTCCGATAACGTCCACATCAAAAACAACATGTTTGTTACTGCCCCATATCCTTTCCAGTTCGCTGCGTAAGGTACCGTAATAAACATCCTTATACACTTCTTCCCACTCTACAAACTCATTATTCGCAATCTTCTGCCTGAACTCATCTGCTGTAATAAAATAATAATCCATACCATCCTTTTCCCCGCGTCGCTGTTGCCTGCTTGTGGCCGATATTGAAAACTCAAGCCGGGGTTCCCTCTCCAGTATATACCTTACTATACTTGTTTTACCCGCTCCTGAGGGAGCGGAGAAAATTACTGACTTACCTTCATTCTGAACCTCTCTCATAGCACATTCAGTAACTGCTCTTTTATTTTTTCCAGTTCATCCTTCATCATAACCACTATCTTCTGTATGGAAATATCATTGGCCTTGGATCCCAGGGTATTTATTTCCCTTCCTATCTCCTGGCTTATAAAACCTAATTTTTTCCCTTTGACAGCCTCCGAATCCAGTGTCTGCTTAAAATAGCTACAGTGCTTTTTAAGCCTTTCTTTTTCCTCATTTATATCCAGTTTTTCCGCGTAGTACAATAATTCCTGCTCCATCCTGTACTCATCAATATTTTCACTTTCCAGCTGTTTGAGGTTATTGGATATCTTTTCCCTTAATCCCCTGATCCTTTCCTCCTCATATGGCAGTATATCTTCCAGGTAAGATTCAATAAGGCTTATCCTCTTTTCCAGGTCTTTTTCTATTGCAGTTCCTTCCTCAGCCCTGTATTTATCAAGGTCCTTTACAGCCTGGTCAATGAGTCCGGATATAAGCTTCCATTCCTCGTCACTCAGTTTTTGCCTCTCAGTTTTGAGTGTCTCGGGCAGTTGCATTATTATGGACAACAGCTCATTCCTGTTTTCAATATCCAGGTCTCCTGCTATATCAGTCAATTGATTATAATAGCTCTTTATGGCAGTTTTGTTAAGGCTGGGTATATCGTGCTCATCAAGGCTGTCAATGAAAATATTCAGGTCTGCCTTACCCCTTACAAGTCCCTTGCTTATTATTGATCTGATTTCTATTTCCTTTTCTTTATAATACCATGGCATCCTGGTGTTAATATCCATCTGCTTGCTGTTCAGGGATTTTATCTCCACAGTGATCTTCTTTTCATTTGTTTCGGCAGAGGACGAACCATAGCCTGTCATTGATCTGGTCATAGCTTTCTTCTTTGTTAAGCAAATGTATTAAAAATTAGATACATTTTATTAGGTTTGTGGCTGCACGATAACCTTTCTCTTCCATCTCCCGGTGAGGTAATATAACCATGACATAAGGAGTCCCGCAGCCCAGCTCATAGGAAATGACCACCATATACCCGTTTCACCTAAGCTGTCTGACAGGAAGATGGCAAAGGGTATTCGTATAAGCCATAGGGAAACAAGGGTTATTACCATGGGAATGAGGGTATCGCCGGCACCCCGCATTACCCCGTTAAAGGTAAACATAAAGGCAAAAACCAGGTAAAAGAGGCTTACTATTGTAAGGTATTCTGAACCTATATCTATAACATCAGGATCATCGGTAAAAGCATCCATAAAGACATTCCCGAAAGTGATTATTACTGCCGTGGTTGCTATGGTTACAATACCGGTGAGCATTATGGTGGATATCAGACCCTTCCTGACCCTGTGTGATTTGTTGGCTCCCAGGTTCTGTCCAACAAAGGTGGCAAGGGCCTGTGCCATGATCATTGCCGGGATGGTGGCAATGGCATCAAGACGGGCTGCAACAGAAAAGGCTGCAATAACGTTAGTGCCAAAGGTGTTTACAACACCCATGATGGCCATTATACCCAGAGCTACAAAGGTGTGCTGAAAGCCTGTAGGAAGACCTATCCTGAGGCTGTGCCTGAGTATTTTCCTGTCAAAAACAAGATTGCGAAGACTGAAATTAATTATTTTATGATACCTGTTAAGGTATATTATGGCAGTAACCAGGGCACCAGCCTGTGATAAGATAGTAGCAAGAGCAACACCTTTAACACCCATCTTAAAAACAATGACAAAGAGAAGGTCAAGCCCTATATTTGTGATTGTGGATATGATCAGGAAATACAGGGGGGTCCTGGAATCGCCCATTCCCCTCAGGATGGCACTGGTACCGTTAAAACCGAAAAAAGCAATCATGCCCAAAAGGTAGATATTGAGATAATCAAGAGCCATGGGCATCACTTCAGAGGGCAGGTTGAGAAGTATAAATATTTCTTTGCTGAAAACAACACCCACGGTTGAAATAAATATAGATGCAAAGAACAGTCCTATATACATGGTGTCTATTGCCCTGCGGACATTCTTAAAATCTTTGGCCCCGAAGTACTGGGATATAATGATTGTAATGCCTGAAGCCAGTCCTATTATCATGGATATCAGAACAAAAATCACGGGAAAAGAGGCCCCAACGGCAGCAAGTGCTTCTTTACCAATGAAATTGCCTACAATGATGCTGTCAACAATATTATAAAATTGCTGGAACAGGCTGCCGGCAAGCATTGGTAATGCAAACTGCAATATTAGTTTACCTTCTTTACCTACGGTCATGTCCTTCATGGGAGTCCTGAAAAGTGACTTGCAAAAGAAATGAAAATAGAAGCAAGAACAAAATATTTATATAAGCATATATCTTTTTGTTCAAATTCCGTTATATTGGTGAAATGCTTTAATTTTGGCATTGCTTTTGCAAAAAAGAAAATATTTTAAAAACTAACTTATAAGTCTGCCAAAGAAACTATGGTTACCATAAATAATAGACACTCTGTTTTTATTCTTATACTGGCAATTATGTCAGTGAGCACCGCTAAGCTGTGCGGACAGGAAAATACTCAAAGTGATTCATCTGAAGTTGTTACTGACAGCCTGATGACTGTCGGACTTGTTGATACCCTGCTTAATAAGGAAACAATTAATATAGATTTTAATACTGAACAGGCCATTGATTACCTCAGGGAATGGTATGAAAGCGATATCTGGAACAGGGACGACCATCCCCTCAGGCAATCTATCCGCAGACTGCTTTTTGAGGCTACAAACGATCCCTTATATCTTGCGGAAGACTATATTCGCCGGTACGACTGGGATAAGATAAAGATACCCGCAAGAGATTTTTATATGTGGGATACCATACATATACCTGTGCCTGTTGAAAAGGAAAAACGATATTTGAGAGAAAAGGATATAGATTTTTTTGATCCTAAACTGGCTGATACAAGAATGCTTTCGGATGATACAACAGGGCTTGCTGATACCACCAAAGCTGTCCGTGCAAATATTGATGTCGACCCTTCAACCCTGAATAATCTTTTCGTGCAGACAAAGAAACAGGATCAGGATAATAATGACCAGATGCAGCATGACAGCATAATTATTGTTATTTCAGATACCCTCAGGGAAGTGATCAGTGTCAATCCTGATTTCCCCTTTCAGTATTATAATTATCCTATGGTTGGCGATTCCATACAGTCTGCTGTGAACAGCCTCGTGAACTATATCGGGGAAAATGATTCCAGCAGGGTGTTTTTTATGGGGTCAAGAAATATTGTACCGGTATGGCTCAGTAATAATTCATCCAGGATGACAAGGCTGTGGCTCAAAAATGAATGGGATGAGGAAATGTCCGTATGGGTAGGAAGCATATCGCGCGATTCAATAGATATAATAGTTGAAAGAGGGGTGCACTTCAGGAGACCGGACAAGACAAATTATATTTCTGATGCAAAAATAGAAGTGCGAACGATTGATAATTCCAGCCTGGCACAGGCCAGGAGGATAGACGTAAAGCCACAGTACTGGAAATTCCTTTCGGAAGCTTCATTTATTTTTAACCAGGCCATGCTCAGTAACTGGACCAAAGGGGGTGAAAGTAATATTTCGACACTTCTTGATATTACCGGAAATGCTAACTATACCAATAAAGAGAAGAAAATGGTATGGGATAACCAGGCCAGGATAAAATTCGGGCTGGTAACTTCTTCGGACAACGAAAATATACAGATACGTAAGAATATCGACCAGCTTGATATCATATCAAAATTTAATAATAAGGCCTTTGGTAAATTTGATTTCAGTGCAACAATGTTATTCCAGACCCAGATGGCCCCGGGTTATAAGTATCCCAACGATTCAGTGAAGGTGTCAAAGTTCTTTAACCCGGCATCGCTTACGGTGGGACTGGGTCTTGACTATAAACCCAATAATAAGCTGTCGGTTAACTTTGCACCCTTATCATATAAAGCAACATTTGTTCCCGATACTGCAATGATTGATCCCACAAACCACGGATTAAGGTCTGACCAGCGCTCAAAGCATGAACCCGGACTGAGTGCACAGATAAATCATAAAACAACCATCCTGG
>JBKHBA010000192.1:0-5510 GCA_046542595.1 Bacteroidales bacterium
CGCATGATTGCAGTATCCCTTGCATTATACCTGGGAGCAGGATCATACTGCTTATAAGAACTGTCATGTTCCTCATCTATGATTACCAGTCCGAGCCTATTAACCGGAAGAAACACAGACGACCTTACACCCAGCAATATACTGTATTCTCCCAGGGGCGACGCTCCGCGCACCCTACTGTAAACCTCTGCTTTCTCATTATCATTAAGACCTGAATGATAAACCCCCACAAGATCACCGAAATTATTTCTCAGCCTGTTAATTATCTGTGTAGTAAGGGCTATCTCTGGCAGCAGGTATAATACCTTTTCACCTCTTTTGAGGGCATCTTCAATGAGGTGAATATAAATTTCCGTTTTCCCGCTGGAGGTAACACCATGGAGAAGGACAGTGCCCTTTTTCCGGAAGCCTGAACGGACCTGCTCACAGGCTTTTTTTTGTGGCGGACTGAGCTCTTTTATGGCAGATTTAGTCCTGGTATTCAGGGGAAACCGTGATACTTCCACCTCCCGTGATTTAAATACCCCGGCCTCAGTCAGTTTATCCAGCACTGAAACCGTGGTGGATGATTCTTCCAGAAGCCGCTTTTTTAAAACCGGGACTGCCTTAAGCTCTCCTTCGCCGGAAACTATATCAAGGTATGTGATCAAAAGCCTGTACCTTGCCGGAGTCTTTTGCATGCTGTCAAGCAGTTCATTCATCTCTTTCCCTGTATAGTCATCTGCCAGCTCTACTATTGTTTCTGTTTTTCTTTTGAATCTCTTTTTCTCATCAGTGCTCAGCAGTGTGGCAGGTATAGCTGCATTCATCACTTCACCCGGACTGCAATGGTAATAATCACTGACCCACTGCCAGAGATGCAGCTGCTCTTCGTCCATTAAGGGCTCACCTGCGGCAAGCCCGGTAATGTCTTTTACTGTATCCAGTTCAGGCTTACTGTTATGCAGCCTGAAAACTATACCGGTATAAGTGTTTTTTTTACCAAAAGGTACGATAACGGCGCTTCCCCTTTCTATATTATTTTTCATCCCCGGTGCCACCCTGTAGGTATACAGCCTGTCGAGAGACAGCGGAAGGATTATATCGGCATACAGATCATCAGGCATATCTTCAATCTTAATTATTTAAAAATAGTCATAAATAATATGACTGAATAATCAGATGGGCATTGTTCAAAAAAATTATCTGAAGGATGCCCTTAACAGGATATGTCTTGCATAAATGAATACTGAATTACTTAAAAAACTTTAATGATGGGCCTGACAGGAGATATGCTAGGACCCGTTCTTTTCCAGGAAGCCTGAAACAACAGACAGCAGCTGATCCTGGCTGATTGGTTTCAGCAGGCAGGCGTCACAGCCGGCACTTATCAGTTCATCCTGCTCTTCTTCAAAGACAAAAGCTGTCTGGGCTATAATGGGAATATTTCCTTTCATCTTTCTGATCTCTTGCATAGCCTCAAGCCCGTTCATTTCGGGCATCTGCATATCAAGCAGGACAAGGTCAAGTGATTCTGTCTTTTTTATTATCTCTATTGTTTCCAGTCCGGATCGTGCCTGTATAACATTGATACCCGTATCCGAGAGTACATGGTTGAGGAATCTCAGTATATCAATATTATCGTCGGCAACCAGTATGGTTTTACCTGACCAGTCCTGGTCGCTCTTATCCCCATACGGCATTTTTTCCTTTTCCTTAAAGGCAGAGCCATCAACAGGCCTGTAAGGAATGGTAAAGAAAAATTCCGATCCCTCTCCTTTTTCTGACTCAACCCACAGAAACCCGTCCATATTCTCGGCTACCTTGCGGGCCATCGTCAGCCCAATCCCCAGTCCTTCAAATGAACGGTGATGACCGTCCTCCTCCTGCCTGAACTGCTCAAATATTGTTTTCAGGCTCTCCTTGCTTATGCCAATACCGGTATCTTTTATTGTGAACATCACAGATGCACCAGCCATAGCTGAGTGCAATTCAACAGATCCCTCCCTTGTAAACTTCACGGCATTATCCACCAGGTGCCTGAAAATACGTTTAAGCCAGAGGTCATCTGTGTAAACAATATCCCTGCCGTCAGGCAGCCCTTTTTCAGAACTGAAAGTAATGTTCTTGCCGCTGCGGCGAATTAAATCCTCAGCATATTCAGCGGTATAATCAAGGATGGAATTTATCTTTACCGGCTGGTACCGTATGTCTATCTCATTATTTTCCAGCCTGCTGAGGTCAATTATATCGGTAATGATCTGCAAAAGCTTTTCAGTGTTCTGGTTCAGATATCCAACATACTCATCCCTCATCTCCGGACTGGAACTTGCATCTTCAAGCAGGTTTGCAAAACCGACAATGCTGTTTAGGGGAGTTCGTATCTCATGTGATATATTGGCCAGGAATGTTGATTTCAGCCTGTTACTCTCCTCGGCCTTTTCCTTGGCAACAATCAACTGTTCCTGCGTGTTTTTCAGGGATGTTATATCCCTTGAGATGGATAATATTCCCAGTACGGATCCTAACTCATCCTTCACTTCCACAAGCTTAGTTGAAAGGACAATATATTTCCCGTTTTTATGCCTGAGCCTTATTTCCGATTCATATGAACCATTCTCTTCTATTGCTTTTGCCCTTCTTTTATGAAAACCGGAATCGCCGGGATGAATAAAACGTTCATCACTCAGAATGTCAACGGGGTTTTTAACCTCAGCTTCCAGCCCTATCATAGAGTATATAGCAGGATTAAGAAATTTTACCGTCCAGTCCGTATTATAAAAGATAACACCGTCATCAGCTGAGTCCAGTACAATGCTGTACAGCATCTCTGAGTTAGCCAGTTCCCTGGCAATAGTATCCTTCTGCTCAAGGAGTTCCCTGTTGAGTTTTTCAAGATCACTATTTGCCTTCTCTATTTCTTCCGTTTTTGATTTAAGCTCAATAGTCATCTTTTTTCTTTTCCTGAGTATGATTATATGAAGGGTAGCAAGAACAGCAAAGACACTTATCAGTGTTAAAGTTATCCCCAGCATATGGGATGGCATGGACTCAAAAAAAGCAGAGAGCTGTCCGGCCATGATGACCAAAAATTTATCAGATATATTCAGTATTGCCATTACCGACAAAATAAATTAATTTAATCTACTCTTTATAAAAGAGTTAAGGCTAACTTTAAGTATCCCCTCATAATCAAATGACTACCATGTTGATTAATGCATGTTAAAAAGCCAGACAGTAATTTTTCTTAAAAAGTATTAATTTTGCCACACCGGCAGAATCAAAAGCTGTCAATCAGTTAAACAGAACATGATATAAAATTATTAATTAATCCGGACTGGCACAACCAAATAACATAAATATTGTTAAAATATAAACACCTCATGTATGGAATCAGAACAAAGAGAATATAAGAATGATGAGATAACGGTATACTGGAAGGCCTCCTCATGTATTCATGCCTCAACATGTACCAATGAACTGCCCGGGGTATTTAACCCTGACCGAAGGCCGTGGGTGAAAATGGAAGCCTCGGTAACTGAAAAAATTATTGAGGTAGTGGATAAATGCCCTGTTGATGCCCTTACATGGAAATGGAATGATGACAGGAAAAACAAGGATGTGGGTATTGAACACCCGAACCATATAAAAAACAGGAGAAGATCTTTATTAAATAAAGGAGCTGTTGAAAACGAACAGCAGGCCACAATTAATATCATGGAGAACGGACCTTTTATTATTAATGGTGGTTTTCTACTTGAAAGGGATAATTCTTCACGTTCAAAATTCAACGGCACAGTATCTTTATGCCGCTGCGGAGCAAGCAAGATGAAACCTTTCTGCGACGGTACTCACAGAATAGTAAAATTCAAATCTTGAAAAAAATGAGCCAGGATAAACCCACCACACCCGTAATAACAATAATAAAAAACGGTCCCTTAAAAGTTGCCGGCAGCTTTACCTTACTGAAAGAGAATAATTTTCCTGTTGAATCAGGCTCAGAAGTATATCTTTGCAGGTGCGGTAAATCATCAAAAAAACCCTTCTGCGACGGGTCACACAGAAAAGACTGACAGTTTCAGAGACACACAGGCAACCTGTCTTTACCCAATAAACATCAGCATAACTGAAAAAGCACATGAAGCTAAATATAAATTCAGAGGTAGGCGTTCTTGATGCTGTTATAATACATACCCCTGGCCCTGAGGTGGAAAATATGACTCCAAAGAATGCTGAGCGTGCCCTTTACAGTGATATTCTGAACCTGTCGGTTGCAGGAGAGGAGTACAGCCAGTTCAGTGGTGTGCTTAAAAAAGTGTCACAAACCTACGAAGTAAAAGATCTACTAACTGAAAGCATTGCTGACAAGGGGGCACGTAAGAGCCTTTTGAAAAAGGTTTCCCGCGGAGATAATCAATTGCTGTCCAGACTGGACGCGCTGGACAACAGTCGACTTGCTTCTGCACTTATAGAAGGATTGCCAATTGAAAGAAATAATCTAACCAAATTCCTCAGTAAGGACAGGTTTGAGCTGAGGCCTTTGCATAACTTCTTTTTTACCCGCGATGCCTCGGTGGTCATAGGCGAATCTGTGCTGATAGGACGTATGGCAAGTAAGGTAAGGCAACGAGAAGCTGATATAATGAACACTATTTTCAGTTACCATAAAGACTTTAAGACCAGGATACTAAACCCGGAATACCTGCCGGACAACTGTTCACCATGTACTTTTGAAGGTGGTGATATACTTATTGCCAGGGATGATATCATGCTTGTGGGCAATGGTGTCAGGACGAGTACAGAAGGTATTGACAGGTTGATTGAAGAATCCACAAGGTTCACAAGAGAAAGGTTCCATATTATTGTACAGGAGCTTCCTGACTCACCGGAGTCGTTTATTCATCTTGACATGGTCTTTACCATGCTGGATAAAAATCTGTATATGGCCTTCGATCCCATAATTCATAAAAGCAATAAATACCAGACGGTGAAGATCACTATTGAGAATAAAAAAGTAGTATCAATAAGGGAGGTTGACAATATACCATCGGCACTCAGGGACCTCGGTATGGATCTTGATGCTGCTCTCTGCGGAAGCAGCAAGGATATATGGGTGCAGGAACGTGAACAATGGCACAGCGGAGCTAATTTCTTTGCCCTGGCCCCCGGCAAGCTGATAGGCTATATCAGGAACAGTCACACCCTTGATGAACTGTCGGCCCGCGGATTTGAGATCATCAGGGCCAGGCAGGTCATTGAAAACAAGGTTAAGATTAATGATTATGACAGGTGCATCATTGGTATTGAGGGTTCAGAGCTGGCACGCGGTGGCGGAGGGGCACGATGCATGACCATGCCCCTTATCAGGCAGGCAGTAAGCTGGTAAACTCAGGCTATCACTTCCTTAACCCTGGTGGCCGCATCTTCGAATGATACTGCTGAAAATACTTCCATCCCTGAACTATCGATTATCTCTTTTGCCTCCACGGCATTTGTTCCCTGGAGTCTCACTATAACGGGAACAGGCAGTG
>JBKHBA010000193.1:0-5509 GCA_046542595.1 Bacteroidales bacterium
GCAGGATTTCCAGGCCCACGTTGAAAACTCGGTAGACTACCTGACAACGCCCTCACAGGCAACAAGACCCTTGCCCCGTTACAAAAACTTTATCAATATATACCGTATAGATCTGATAAGCAGGGAGTCGGGCATCAGCGTCGCACCCCGTTACAACAGGGAAAAAACAAAGACAGTGGCTAATGCCCTCGGAGGCACACGGGATGAAGACAGGCTGGGCTGGGTAGACAGGCAGCTGGCAGAGGCACTGTTCAACGAGGCCGCAGACAGGACAGGTATAAAAAAAATCAACTGGCCCTTTGTGGTTCTTAACAACCCTGATTACCATAACTCAGGTGGCAGGTTTGTAGTGTTCTCATATAATTTCGGGAAAGAAATAGGCCTGCATGAGGCTGGCCATGGCTTTTTTAACCTGGCTGACGAATACTACGGGGACGGAACGTTCGAAGGTGATGAGCCACGTAATATAAATGTTACTGCCGATCCGGATGCAAAGAAATGGTCGCACTGGATAGGATATGCTGATAAAGATACCCTGCTGGGAACCATCGGTGTATATGAAGGGGCAATATATACCAGCCGGGGGGCATACCGTCCAAGCAAAAACAGCAAGATGGGATGGACAAGCGACAAAAAACCCGCCTCCTTCAATGCCGTTTGCCGTGAGAAAATAATCCTTGACATATACGATATCGTCAGGCCTGTGGATGAGGCAATGGATACAGCTAAAAGGCATAAAAACCCTGTTAAGCTCTGGGTCAGGGTTGTTGATCCCGAAGTGATACTGGTGGACTGGTATGTCAATGATAAACTCATTCTGGAGAACGGGGGCACAACGGTAAGGGCAGGCGACCTGGTAAAAGAACCGGGTGAATATAAGATAAAAGCACATGCCTATGACGAGGTAGTCAAACATGCTTTCTCAGATAACAAAAACCCCCATCCCCTCGACCTTGTAAGGAAAGACCTTGACAAACTGCAGCAATATGTAGAATGGACAGTGGTAATTGACTGAACATCTTTTCTCAGAAAATGGTATCTTTGTTATAAACAGGTGCTGGCCACAGCACTCACATAATACCATCTTCCAATGCAAAGATTTATCTTTTACCTGTTTACAGCCCTTACCATTACCGCAGTCTCCTGTTCCGAGAAGGATACACAGATCACCGGCGAGGGCGTCATCCTATACCCGCAGAACAAAGCTGAACAGGCAATAAGACTGCAGGTTATAAGCGACCGTATAATAAGGGTCACATCCGTTCCCGGTAAGGAGTTCCCCCATACCGAAAGCCTGATGGCTGTTAAAAAACCATCCTCCGTTAATGAGTTTAATGTCGGAGAAAATGATACAGCCATAGTACTGAGCACACCACAACTTAAAGCTTACGTGTCAACCCTTACGGGCGAGGTCTGGTTTACAGACCCTGCCGGCAATATGCTCCTTAAAGAGAAAAAGGGAGGCGGGAAGTCATTTGAAAAAGTGAAGCTGGAAGGAGAAGATTATTATGCAGTGCAGCAGCAATTTGAATCGCCGGATAATGAGGCATTGTACGGACTGGGCTGCAACCAGACATCCTTTATGAACCTGAAAGGCAAAGATGCAGACCTGTACCAGTATAACACCCTCACAGCCGTGCCTTTCCTGCTCTCTACCCGCAACTACGGTATCCTATGGGATAACTACTCCAGGTCAAAATTCGGGGACAAAAGAGATTACCAGGATATCTCTTCCATGAAATTATATAACTCCCGGGGACAGCCCGGAGGTCTGACAGCCACCTACTCATACCGCAAGGAGCGGGAAAAAGTGTTTACCCGGCGTGAAGAAACAGAAATAAACTACCGGTTTATACCCGACCTCGCCGGATTACCCGACGGCTATGATCTTGAAAACGGATATGTAACATGGGAAGGCTTTATTGAGCCGGCTGTTGGCGGACAGCATAAGTTTATATTCACCTCGGCCGGGTATGCCAGGCTCTATATCGATGACCGTCTTATCTTCGACCGCTGGCGCGTGGCCTGGAATGCCTCATCCAACTATTTCGACCTGCCGATGGAAGAAGGTAAAAAATACAGTGTGCGAATAGAATGGATACCCGACGGTGGAGAATCATATATAGCACTTCAACACCTTGACCCCCTGCCGGAGGATGAGCAGAACCGCATATCCCTCTATTCAGAAGTGGCCCGGCAGATAGACTACTACTTTATCAATGGCAGGGATATGGATGATGTTATCAGCGGCTACCGCACTGTAACAGGCAAGGCACCGGTAATGCCCAGGTGGGCTATGGGCTTCTGGCAGAGCCGTGAGCGCTATACCAGCCAGGAAGAGCTGCTGTCCGTTGTGCGTGAATTCAGGAAAAGAGAGATACCCCTTGATAATATTGTTCAGGACTGGCAGTACTGGCCCACAGACAGCTGGGGCGACCATGAGTTTGATCGCGACAGGTTCCCCGATCCCGAAGGCATGATACAGACACTGCACGACTCGCTCAATACAAAAATAATGATATCTGTATGGCCCAAGTATTATACCGGAACAGATAATTATAAGGTGATGAACAGTAAGGGATGGCTGTATAAAAGGAATATTGAAAAAGGACAAAGAGACTGGCTGGGCTATGTATCAACATTCTACGACGCCTATAACGAGGAGGCACAGCAGGCTTTCTGGCAGCAGATAAATGACAGCCTCTTCAGTAAAGGCATCGATGCCTGGTGGCTCGATGCCACCGAGCCCGATATAAACTCCAACCTGCCCATGGATGAACGCAAAGCACTGATGCACCCCACGGCACTTGGACCGGCCGCCGAATACTTCAATGCCTTTTCACTTGTTAACGCAAAGGCTGTATATGAGGGACAGCGCCGGACAGACCCGGACAAAAGGGTGTTTATACTGACCCGCTCAGCCTATGCAGGCATACAACGCTATTCAGCAGCCAACTGGAGCGGCGATATAGCAGCCCGCTGGCACGATATGGAAGCACAGATACCCGGCGGACTGAACCTGTGTATGTCAGGCATACCATGGTGGACAATGGATATAGGAGGCTTTGCAGTGGAAAGCAGGTACCATAACCCTTCACCGGAAGACCTGGAGGAATGGAGGGAGCTGATGACACGCTGGTACCAGTATGGTGCTTTCTGTCCTATCTTCAGATCCCACGGCCAGTACCCGTACAGGGAAATATTCAATGTAGCCCCTGAATCACATCCGGCATACCAGTCTATGCTGTCATACGACAGGCTGAGATACAGGCTGATGCCATATATCTACTCGCTGGCAGGTCATACCTGGCTTAATGATTATACCGTAATGAGGGGACTGGCAATGGATTTTACGGCAGACAGCAAGGTGTATGATATCAAAGACCAGTATATGTTCGGCCCTGCACTGCTGGTAAACCCCGTATATAAGTACAAAGCACGTAGCCGCAAGGTATACCTGCCGGCATCATGCGGGTGGTATGATTTCTATACCGGCAGTTATCTCACGGGCGGACAGCTTGTTAATGCCCCCGCACCATATGAGAGAATACCCCTGTATGTTAAAGAAGGATCTGTAATCCCCCTTGGCCCGGAATTGCAGTATTCGACAGAAAAACCGGCAGAGCCCATCAGCCTCTTTGTCTATACCGGGAAAGACGGGCAGTTTGTACTCTATGAAGATGAAAACACCAATTATAACTACGAGGAAGGGGCATACTCACTGATAAGCTTTGATTATAATGAGCAGGATAAGACACTGTCAATAGGCCAGAGGCAGGGCGAATACCCGGGTATGCTGAAGGAGAGGACATTCAGGATCTTCATTATCTCAGAAGAAAACCCGGTGGCCACAGACCCGGATCAGGAACCCTTTATAACAGTTAAATATGACGGATCAGCTCAGAAAATAAAACTATAAACAAATGACTAAAATATCTTTTCCCTTGCTATGATCTGTTTGATCGCAATGGCATTAAACTGATGCAGGGAACAGCAAATAGAATATATCAGTGTCAATAACGGGATGTTCATTAAGAAAGAAAAGCCTTACTGCTTTATCGGTGCCAGTTACTGGTACGGCACGGTGCCTGGTTCCGCCGGCAGCTACGGCAACCGTGAAAGGCTGATAAGGAAACCGGGGATGATTATCTGGATGACCCACCACATGAAAAGCAGGGACTCTATTCAGTATTCGACAGCTATAACACAACCATAAAGCTCGTGGCCAGGTTAATAAGTTTTTAACAGGCCTTGACGGAGGTTTATAAAGAGGGAGCCCGGTTTCTTGTTTCTGATATTTTTAGTATTTTTGTAATCCTTAAGACAAAAAAAAAATAACGGTCGGTTGGCCGAGTGGCTAGGCACTGGTCTGCAAAACCGGTTACGGCGGTTCGAATCCGCCACCGACCTCAACAAAATCCTCCTCCACGAAGTGGTGGGGGATTATTATTTATATACGAACGGAACAAGAGGAAATACAGTTGAACAAAATAAGTATTATTCCTTTTGAAATATTTGCAGATATTGTTTCTCTATTAGCAGTACTTCATCATTTGTCAAGGCTGAAAATTCCCTGGTTCGTGCCCGTTTTGATAATATTCCGTTGCCTTGTTTCAGAAAAACGGATCAATAAGGCCTCTGTCCTGTCCGGCATTTCAAACATATCATCCAGCCACGCTTTCGCCTGGCCGGACCACTGGAGATAAGCTGCCTTGAACTTTAAGATTAATATTATGAGATTACATTCATAATTACTACATTAGCATATAACCAAGGATTAAATAAAATGTGCCTGGCAATTCCCGGAATAATAAGCTCCCAGTTCACAAGGGATGGTATGAGAATGGCAAAAGTAAGTTTCAGCGGCCTTATTAAAACAGTGTGTACTGAATGGGTTCCGGAGGCAAAGGTTGGGGATTATATCCTGTCTCACGCCGGGACGGCAATAAGCATTGTAGATCCGGAAGAAGCACAAAAAACCCTCTCCCTTCTCGATGAAATGAATCAACCATAGCAATAGCCCTGCCCCTTGAAATATATTGATGAATACAGGAACCCGGACATAGTCCGCAGGCTGGCAGAAAAGATAGCAGCAACAGTAAGTCGCCAATGGCATATTATGGAGATATGCGGTGGCCAGACTCATGCCATTATGAAATACAACCTTATGGAGCTGCTGCCACAGGAGATAAACCTTATTCACGGTCCGGGCTGCCCTGTGTGTGTTACGCCCACAGGAAAAATTGACAGGGCACTGGCAATAGCTTCTGCAGACAAAACAATATTAGCCTCTTTTGGGGATATGATGAGAGTGCCTGGCTCCGAATCCGATCTTCTGGCAGCCAGGGCGGAGGGTTGTGATGTCAGGATAGTCTATTCACCCCTTGATGCTGTTGATATTGCGGTGGCCAATCCTGACAGGGATGTTGTTTTTTTTGCCATTGGTTTTGAAACCACCGCCCCGGCAAATGCTATGGCATTATTACAGGCAGCGCGACTGAAGCTTACA
>JBKHBA010000194.1:0-5501 GCA_046542595.1 Bacteroidales bacterium
TTCTCTGCTATCCTACCTGCCAGTGCCAGGAAATTATCTTTCATGGCATTGATAGTTTCACGCTCAAATATGTCTGAGTTATATTCGATCTCACATTGCAGTGCTCCATTCTCTTCCCATGCATAGAATGAAATATCGAGAGGGGAAACACCTTTTTCCTGAGATATCCTTTCAGATCTGATGCCCTCCATTTCCAGGGGTGGTCTTGGTGCATTCTGCCAGGCAAAAAGAACCTGGAATAAAGGGTTTACATTAACCTGTCTTTCTGGTTGCAATAACTCGACAAGATCTTCAAAAGGCAGATCCTGGTGAGACATTGCTTCGATAGATGTCCGGCGTACTTCTTTAAGGAATTCACTGAATGTAAGGTCCTCATCAGGCTGCAGCCGCAAAACCACCGAATTTATAAATAGCCCTATTAACTTTTCCAGCTTAGCTCCCGGCCTGTTAGCTGTGGCTGAGCCTATACATATATCTTTGTCGCCCGAGTAACGACTCAGTAAAAGTCCGAATACCGACAGGAAATACATGTAAAGGGTACTGTTCCCGTTCTTCAGGTACTCCCTGACCCTGTCTATCTTTTCCTTTCCTATCCCGAATGCTATGCGACCCCCATTACCGCCAGGTATGTCTTTCCTTTTATTGTCCAGTGGCAGGTTAATAGTACCGCTTATACCCCTGAGTTTCTCTTTCCAGTATTCTTTTGATTCTGTGTAATTACTATCCGTTTTACCAGAGCTGAGCTGTTCTGAATATTCAAAATAATCAATATCCAGGGGATCCTGTACGGGCTTTTTCCCTGAGAGTAAGGAATTATAGATATCCGTAAGTTCTTTAGTCAGTATACCCCAGGACCAACCGTCAAAAATAAGGTGGTGGATAACAAAATGGAAGACCATCTCCCCCTCGTCCAGGCTGATAAGATACACCTTAAACAGAGGCCCCTCCTCAATATCAAAGGTCTCCCTGCTCTTTTCTGCTATTATTTCCTGTATTCGTTCATTTTTCTCCCCGGCAGGCAAACCTGAGATGTCTGTTTCTGTAATATCAGTTACCTGGCCATCAATGATATAAGCAAGCGGCTTCCCGCTTTCTGAAGCAATCCTGCTCTTAAGGATCTTATGCCTTTCCGTAAGCAGGTCAAAGCTTTTTTTGAAAACATCTTTATCGAGCTCACCTTCAAAGCGGTAAGTAAAAGAAATATTATAGGCAGGGTTATTATTTTCAATCTGGTTAACTATCCAGAGCCTTTCCTGGCTGGGTGTCAGTGGCAAGGATGATGAATAATCAATCTTTTGCCCTGGTCCGGCCTGCACCCTGTCACTCATAATGAGGCTTGCATTTTCCAGCAGTCCCCTTATCGTAGGATTTTTAAAAAATTTATCAATATTAATATCCGATTCATAATCCTCATTTATCCTGTTTATTATCTGTGATGCCAGCAGCGAATGGCCGCCCAGGACGAAAAAATCATCAGTAACACCAATGCCCCCCATCCCAAGGAGTTCCTGCCATACCTTAACGAGGTATTTCTCCTCACCGGATTCTGCTTTAACATAGTCACTGTCTATATCAGGTCTTTCATGCAAGAACTCAGTTTCCATGGCCTGGTCACCGCCCTGGCCGGCTGTCTCACTGCCCCTGCCATCCTCTTCCTGCATATCCTGCCGGTTAAGGATTGCCTTATTAACAGGCTCATGGCTGATCCAGTGTCTTTTCCTTTCAAAAGGATATGTAGGCATGGAAACCCTGAATCGTTCCTCATCCCTGTAGTACCATGACCAGTCAATGTTAACACCCTGCACCCATGCCATGGCAATTGATTTTAAAAATACGGCAAGGTCATCTGCTTTTTCCTTTGGGTGGCGCGTTGTCCTGCACAACGGTATCTTATTCCCGTTGTACAGTGAGAGTAATGTTGAGAGGGACGACCCCGGACCTACCTCAACATAAAAAGAATTTTCATCCTTCATCAGTTCCATCATGCCCCCGGCAAAATCGACCCTGGACCTGATATGGCTTCCCCAGTATTCAGGATCTTTTATACGGTCATTATCAGCCCATTTACCCGTGATATTTGAGATAAGGGGTATTTTCGGATCGTTCATTTCAATACCTGCTGCAATAGTGGCAAATTCCTTTGCCGCCGGCTCTACCAGGAATGAATGAAAGGCATGTGATGTCTTTAACCTTGTTATATGCACCTCAGGAAATTCAGTCTTCAGCTTTTTTTCAAGGCTGTCAATGGCAGCAAAGCTGCCTGATACTACTGTTGCTGAAGGTGCATTGATAACCGAGATCTCTGTTTCTTCTATTATATGTCCTGCCAGTTCTTCAGCAGGCAGCTGTACTGACAGCATTGCCCCGGTCTTCTGTTCCTGCATTAACCTGCCGCGTTCATACACAAGTTTGAGTCCCTGCTCAAAAGTAAACACTCCTGCGATTGCGGCAGCGCTCAGTTCACCTATGCTATGGCCGATAAGAGCATCCGGTTTAACCCCAAAGTCGCCCAGCAATTCTGCCAGGGCACACTGTATTGTATATAGGAGAGGCTGTGTGATTGAGGTCTGATTCAGTTCTGTCCGCAATTCATCTGTATCCTTTTCAAGGATATATTTAAGAACATCAACTCCATATGGCTTAAGTATTGTGGCAGCCCTGTCCACTTTTTCCCTGAAAAGGCTGAAGTTATCATACAGGCCTTTGGCCATACCAATATACTGTGATCCCTGTCCTGTGAGCATAAACACTACACGAGGATCCGTTACAGATGATGTTCCTGTAACCTTCCTGTCTTTTCCGGCGGCAAAAATATCTTTATCTCCATCTTCACTGTCGAACCATGAAACAGTCCTGGCAGGCAGATGCGCCCTGCCCTGCTGCAGTGTCCATGCAATGTCGGCTATCTTATGACCGGTGGTATTAAGGTATGACCCGAAATTTTCCACCTGCCTCTGCAAAGCAGATCTGCCCCTGGCCGACAAGGGTATAAAATGGATTCTCCTGGCCGATTCCTTTGATTGCCTTTGCGGGGCTTCTTCCAGTATACAATGTGCATTGGTGCCACCTATGCCAAAGGAGCTGACAGCTGCCCGCCGGGGATAGCCGTTCGTCTCCCAGTCCGCAAGCTCTTTATTTACATAAAAAGGTGATTCATCTATTTCCAGTTCCGGGTTGGGCCCGGTGAAGTTTACCATTGGCGGCAATTTCTTATTATTGAGCAGAAGGACTGTCTTGATAAGTCCTGATATACCTGCTGCAGCATCAAGGTGACCTATATTTGCCTTTACCGAACCCAGGGCACAGTAAGCCTTCTTTTCCGTATGCTTCCGGTAAGACTGTGATAGTGCTGCAATCTCAATGGGATCACCCATTTTGGTTCCTGTTCCATGCGTTTCAATATATGAAATTGTCTCCGGGTTAATGCCTGATTTACGTAAAGCCGATTGTATGACCTCCGATTGTCCTTTTACGCTGGGCGCCATATAGCCTACTTTATGTGAACCATCATTATTGATAGCCGTCGCCTTGATCACTGCCAGTATATTATCCTTATCTTCAAGAGCATCTTCCATTCTTTTCAGTACAACCACTCCTGCCCCTTCACCGAAGAGAGTGCCCACTGCATCCTTATCAAAGGGCCGGCAACGGCCATCGGGTGAGCTTATCTCACCCGGTTCATACAAATATCCCTCATCACGCGGGAAAGATATAAACGAGCCCCCGGCCAGTGCCATCCTGCTTTCACCATCAGTGATGCTCCTGCAGGCCATATGGACAGCAACCAGAGATGTGGAGCAGGCTGTTTGTATATCAATGCTTGGTCCTCTGAGGTTCATCTTGTACGATACCCTGGTTGTAAGGTAGTCACTGTTATTATTAAGTATGGTTTGCATTTCACCTATGCTATTCCCCTTTAAGGCAGCGGGCAGAATGTTTTTTACCAGGTAATTATTCATACCACAGCCACCAAATACACCAACAGGAAAATCATGGCTCTCCTTAAGGTATCCTGCACTCTCCATAGCCTCATAACAAACCTCCAGGAACATCCTGTGCTGGGGATCCATGAAATCGGCCTCCCTGGGGGTGAAACCGAAGAATGCCGAATCAAATTTATCAGCTATATCCAGTCTGGGTGATGCATAAACATACCTCGTGTTATCCAGCATCTCACCCGGCACATTCTTTTCTTCCAGCTCTTCCCTGCTGTGCCTGACTATCTGCTCCCTGCCATTGATAATTGTATCCCAGAAACCATCGATGTTTTCACTGCCGGGAAACCTGCCTGCCATGCCAATAACCGCTATATCACCGTTTGCGGGACTGCGTTCTCCGGCTTCTTCTTCAGGCAAAGATATGCTTTCAGGCTCACTGTCAGAGATAAAATTAACCAGATCATTTATTGTCGGGTACTGGAATATATCAACAATATTAATCCTGATATTATGATTATTTGCCAGGTCTATCACTATCTGCGGTATCAGTACGGAATGGCCTCCCAGGTCAAAAAAGTTATCACCCGGATCCAGGTCATCCATGTTGAGCACATCTTTCCAGACATCTGTAAGCAGCTTTGTTAAGCCGGATTTTGAGACGGGGGATAAGTGCTTTGATCTTTTTTCTTCTTTCCTTTTATCCTTAGCTTTTCCCCTGGCAGCCTGCCTGATGCTGTCTACGGTGATGTAGTTCTCTGTAACCTTCCTGGTAAACACGTTCCTTTCACGTACAGTCCGGTCCGGTCCTTTTGCCGGTTCAGTCCTGCCATCTTCGCCACTATCATCTTCATCATCAGCAGAATAACTGAACTCCAGCTGTTCAGCAAAGCTCACAGGCACCCTGTAGTCAAAGCCACCCTCAACAGCCAGGGCATAATCACTGAAAGACTGGTCCAGGAACATCTTCGCCGGGGTATTCTTAGCTGTTTCCCTGAAGCGGAAAACAATATGATCTGCCCCGCTCTCCCTGGCTTTAGTCCCGAGAAACCTGACAAGCTCATGTTCAAGACCTTTGCCAAGCACCCTGCAGCTCAGCAGAAAGGAATCAATGATATATTCACCGGTCTTCGAGGCTATTATAACCCCTGTTAAGCCATATTCCCCGAAACGATCAGATACCCTTACCTGGAAACAATCATATGCGGCATTCTCAGCAAGTTCCTGCATCTGCCCCTCGTCTCGTCTTATCGTTGTAAAATTAAACTGGTTGGTCCGGTAGCTGAGCTGTGATATACGCGGTATATCAGGCATTTGGAATGTATTGATTTCAGCATTGATATCAAGGCTATTAATAAAATCAGTATAATTGCTGAATGATGATTTGAGTTTTGACCTGTCGGCTTCATCCCTGTACATCTTTGCCCTCTTCATATCTTCGCCTGTCAGCCTCACCCTGTCGAATACCCAGGAGTTTTTCAGGAAAGATGCATCACTGATACCTTCCGGTTTAAAAATCACATTCACAGCCGGCAGGTTCTGCCTTACCTCATCACACTCAACCGG
>JBKHBA010000195.1:0-5497 GCA_046542595.1 Bacteroidales bacterium
CTGAGATTGGCCAGCCTGTAGTCTGCTAATACTTCTTTAGTGTTATACTTTTCCGATGTTTTCTTCTGTGTTTTCTTCTGTGTTTTCTTCTGTGTTTTTTCCTGCTTCTCCATTGCTGTTTATTTGTTCAGGTTTGCGGCTAATTTATTACGACAAACTATTTATGAAATAATAAAATTAACCCTTTTTTCAAAGTTTATAAAAAGTCTTTCTACTGGTAAACAAAAATCAGGCCCTCTTGTTTTAAAGATGATAATCAAAATGTTTTATTATATTTGTAACCAATATTTTACAATTTAGGAATTTATCTGAATATGTTTATAAAATTATTGCTTTTAAGTTTTGTATTTGTTGTAATAGCCCTTATCGGACTGGCCGTCAGGATCCTTTTTACACGGGCCGGGCGCTTTCCCGAAACCCATGTTGGCCGTAACAAGGAGCTGGCAAAGCGCGGTATCAGGTGTGCACAAAGCATTGATGTTGGCTGTCAGCCCACGGACGAGTTCCCTGGCTGCTCAAGCTGTGGCAGCACAAAATAGCATACCGGCCAGGTACAGCTGTATGTTAGGGGATCATTTCTGAATAAAGATATCCTGTTGGGGGAGTAAAAGATATTACGCAGGGGCAACAATTACCCGGGTATTGCAGTTAATCAGACAGGTATTCAATCATATCCCCGGTAAACCAGGTTCTGAATTCTCCGTCGCCGCCTGAATACACAAGGTAAGCCTCTACGTTTTCCACTCTCTCTATCATTTCTTTAGCATCTTCAAGGCCAAGCACCATACATGATGTAGCCAGTGCGTCGGCCGTCATGCAATCATCTGCTATAATGGTGGCACTCAGTAATTTATGCCGGACAGGATATCCTGTTTTTGGATTTATGGTATGTGAATACTTAATACCGTCTTCTATATAATACTTCCTGTAATTACCAGAGGTGGCCAGTGCCCTGTTTACCAGCTTAATATCTGCCTGCCTGTGCACACCCGGACTCATATTACCGTCGGTTGGTTTGTCCAGACCAATAAGCCATGGCTCGTCATTAAGTTTTTTACCTTTTGTACGCACCTCGCCTCCAACCTCCACCAGGAAACGCTCATATCCCATGGAACAGAGATAATCATGTATTATATCAACGGTATATCCCTGGGCAATAGCATTCACATCAAGGCACATATCAGGATCGCTCTTCACCACCAGCCCTTTCTCTATCTTTATCTTATCCATACCTACAAGCTCCATAAGCCTGTTCTTGATGCTCTCGTTAAAGCGTTTTGTGGCATCCGGTCCGAATCCCCATGCATTGATAAGCGGTGCAGCAGTTATATCAAAGGCACCATCTGTCAGTTCCCATATCTCGTAGGACCTGTTAAAAACATTTATAAAGAGGCTATCCAGTTCCACTGCTTCATTCCTGTTTACCAGTGATATGATGGAATGGGGGTTATATGTTGACAGAGAGCTATCGACATCGGCCAGCAGCCTGCCTATATCCTCCCGGAGCTCTGTTGTATCATCCGATTTATCATGGTACCATATTACGGAATAGCTTGTACCCTGTGTCAGTCCCTGTATTCTGGATTGCACCTGTTCTCCCTTCTGACAGGAATATAAGAATGCAGTGAGCAATAAGATCAATAATAAATACCTGTTATTCATATACTTAATATTTTTTTACTTACCCTGTGTCACTGCTCCGTCATAGCTGTACCCGCCAAACATGCAGTAAAACTTCGGGAAGCGCTCGCGTAATTTATGACGAAATTAATAATATCTGAAAGAATATAAAATTAACTTTCCTGTAAAGAATTATATCATTCATGGATTATTAGGTATTGTTGACCAAAATAATCTGCAAATGATAAAATAAAGTTATAGATTTGATTTTGAAGATTTGTTTTCATATTCCCCTTTCCCCTATCTTCAAAGGATAAGTAAAAAAGGAGAGTTGTTCCCTACAACTCTCCTTTTTGATTTTTTATCCGAACAGCTTCAGGCAGCTTATCCTTTTTTATTTATTCGTTGCACCTATCCTCCGAAATCGTCAAATGCCACATTCTCATCGGGTATACCCAGGTCATACATGAGTTTAAGTACGGCATCATTCATCAGGGGAGGCCCGCAGAGGTAATACTCTATCTCTTCGGGCTCATCCAGTTTGCTGAGGTATTCATCATACAAGACCTTATGTATAAATCCTGTATACCCTTTCCAGTTATCTTCGGGCAGCGGCTCAGAAAGAGCCAGGTTAAAAGTGAAGTTCGGGAATTTCTTTTCTATCGCCCTGAATTCTTCCTCGTAGAACACTTCGCGGCGCGACCGTGCACCGTACCAGTATGAGACCTTACGGTCTGTCTTCAGTGTATGGAAGAGATGGAATATATGGGATCTTAGCGGAGCCATACCGGCGCCACCTCCAATATATATCATTTCATTATCGGTGTCTTTTATGTGGAAATCGCCATACGGACCTGATACCATTATCTTATCACCGGGCTTACGCGTGAAGACATATGAGGAGCATATACCCGGGGGTACATTCATCCACCTGCTTTTCTTCCTGTCCCACGGGGGTGTGGCAATACGTATATTCAGCATAATAATATTCCCTTCGGCAGGGTGATTGGCCATTGAGTAGGCGCGTATTGTCTCTTCGCTGTTTTTCAGCTTAAGGTCCCACATCTTGAACTTATCCCACTCATCCTTAAATTCCTCGTTTACCTGTATATCCTTAAAAGAGACATCAAATTCGGGCACATCTATCTGGATATATTCACCGGGTCTGAAGTCCATGCTTTCGCCTTCCGGCAGCTTAACAACGAATTCCTTAATAAAGGAGGCCACATTATCATTTGATACCACCTCGCATTCCCATTTCTTAACACCCATCACCTCTTCAGGAACATGGATAACCATGTCTTCCCGTATCTTCACCTGGCAACCCAGCCTCCAGTTATTCTGCTGTTCTTTCCTGGTAAAAAAGCCTGTTTCTGTTGGCAGTATAGATCCTCCGCCCTCAAATATCTGGCATTTGCACTGCCCACAGGTACCACCGCCGCCGCATGCTGAGGGCAGGTATATGTCGTGGGCTGACAATGTTGCCATAACATTATTACCCGGCGACACTATCATCTCATCATCATTAACCTTGAGTTTTACATCGCCCTGCGGCACCAGTTTTTTTCTTGCATACAAAAGTATTATTACAAGCAGGAGTATAACCAGCAGGAACACCAGTATACTTATTGCGATAACACCTATGGTGGATGTAGCTAATATCATAATAATGCAATTTTACAGTTTAATACCCATAAAGCTCATGAAAGCAATACCCATAAGCCCGGTAATTATAAATGTTATACCCAGTCCTCTCAGCGGTGCCGGCACATTTGAATATTGTATCTTCTCTCTTATGGCTGCTATTCCCGCTATAGCCAGCAGGAATCCAACCCCTGACCCGAAGCCGAACACTGTTGCTTCACCTATATTCACATATTCCCTTTCCACCATAAACAATGATCCTCCGAGTATGGCGCAGTTAACCGCAATAAGTGGCAGGAATATACCCAGTGATGAATACAGTGCCGGGCTGAATTTCTCAATAATCATTTCCACCAGCTGCACCATTGATGCTATCACAGCGATAAACATAATGAAAGAGAGAAAGCTCAGGTTGATATCGCCCAGGCCCGGGCTCAGCCATGTGAGAGCTCCTTCCTTGAGCATAAAATTATAAATAAGATAATTGACGGGAACGGTTATTGTAAGAACAAACACAACGGCCATACCCAGTCCTACCGAAGTCTTTACTGTTTTTGACACTGCCAGGTACGAGCACATACCCAGGAAGTATGCAAAAACCATATTATCAATAAAGACCGATCTTACGAATATATTAATTAGATTTTCCATAATAACCTGTTTTAGCTTTTATCAATCAGATCCCTGTTCCGGCTTCTCTGTATCCAGATAATTATGCCCACTGTTATCAAAGCCATGGGGGGCAGGATCATAAATCCGTTATTCTCATAACCAATCTCATAGATTCCTATCTTCTCCATTACGGGATATCCGAAGATGGTTCCTGATCCCAGGAATTCCCTGAAGAATCCCACAACAATAAGTATCCATCCGTAGCCGGCTGCATTACCCAGTCCATCAAGTAAAGAGGCCCAGGGCTTATTGGCCATAGCAAAACCTTCAAGACGGCCCATAATAATACAATTGGTTATTATCAATCCTACAAATACCGAAAGCTGCTTGCTCACTTCAAAGGCAAATGCTTTCAGCACCTGGTCTACCAGTACCACCATCATGGCAATCACCACAAGCATAAATATTATCCTTATCCTCGGGGGCACTGCTTTCCTGAATAATGAAACTATAACGTTTGATACTGCCATCACTACCACAACGGATATGGCCATTACCACCGATGGTTTCAGTTTTGCTGTTACAGCCAGTGCCGAGCATATACCAAGCACCTGCACTGTTATAGGGTTATTGGGCCCCAGCGGTTCTCTCAGCAATTTCAGGTTTTTCGATGAGAACAAAGGTTCTCTTTCTTTTTTATCGCTCATATCTTATTCGCTATTTTTTTTCAGGAATTCAACATAGTTAACCAGGCCGCTATAAATCATGTCCTCCAGGGCCTTACTCGTAATAGTTCCGCCGGATACAGCATCAACAGCATGCGGATCACCCTCTTCAGCACCTCCTTTTTGCACTATAATGCCGACAAACTCATTATCTTCAAATAATTCTTTACCCACAAACTGTGCTTCAAACCAGCCTTCATTTATCTCAGCTCCCAGTCCGGGTGTTTCCGATGTATGGTCGAATGTGGCACCGTTTATTGTACGCATATCTTCTTTAAGGGATATATAGCCGTATATGGGACCCCACAGTCCTTTTCCTTCCAGGGGCATTATATAACTGCTGCTGCCATCATCGAGTGTTGCCTCAAAAACGGGAAACACCTGCTTGTCAAGGTCTTTTCTCTGTTCCTTTTTTACATCAACATTAAACGGGTCAACGTCTTCTACCTTCTCAGATTCGGAGTTAATGGCAAAGGACCCGGTTATATACCTGTCGTACAGTTCTTCAGCGTTATCCGCGTTTGCCTGCACTCCCACAGAGGCCAGGATATTGCTCTTCTTCTCTATCTCCGCATTCCTTTCCTGCATAGGCTGTAACAGCAGGGCGGCGGTAGAGAGTATTAAGGCGACAATGCCAACCATCCCTGTCGCAAAAAGGAATATATATCTGTTACTGAATTGTTTCATTGCAAATATCTTTTAATTAGCGTTAGCCCTTTTTAATCTTCTCTTGATGTTTGCCTGTATAATATAATAGTCGATCAGCGGCGCAAACACATTCATAAACAGTATTGCCAGCATCATCCCTTCCGGGAAGGCAGGGTTCAGCACTCTTATCAGCACTGCCAGTATACCTATCATCAAACCATATATCCATTTACCTGTCTCTGTCTGAC
>JBKHBA010000196.1:0-5494 GCA_046542595.1 Bacteroidales bacterium
CATAATATGTTGGAAGGGTGAAAAGATGAAAAAGTGGAAAGAGAGGCTGATAAGAAATTCGTCCCTTTTTGATTTCCCCATTCATAAGCCATGGTATCAGCTCAGCGATGAGCAGAAGGAGCTGGTATGGAAGGGAAACAGGTATTTTTACGGGCTTAACCGCTTCTTCAGCTATCTTGAGAAGAAGAAATACAAGATACAATACAGGGTAATGCTGAGCAGGTACAGGGGAAAGACAAACTGTCCGGAATGCAAGGGTCACAGGCTGCGCAGGGAAAGCTCATATGTAAAGGTAAAGGGAAGGAGTATACAGGAACTGACTTCAATACCTGTTTCAGAGCTGTATGATTTTTTTCTCACCATGAAACTGAAGCCCTCAGAGGAAGAGCTTGCCGGCAGAATATTATATGAGATAAGATCCCGGCTTGAGTTTCTTGTTAACGTTGGGCTTCCCTACCTGACACTTAACAGGCTGTCCTCTACCCTTTCGGGCGGAGAATCACAGAGAATCAACCTTGCCACGTCCCTTGGCAGCAGCCTTGTAGGGTCTTTGTATATCCTGGATGAACCCAGTATAGGTCTGCATCCCCGCGACACCAACCTGCTGGTTAAAGTATTGAAGCATCTGCGCGACATTGGTAACACTGTGATAGTGGTTGAGCATGAGGAAGAGATTATTAAGGCATCCGACCAGCTTATAGATATCGGACCGGAAGCGGGACGCTCCGGCGGCGAACTGGTTTTCCAGGGCACACTGTCTGAGCTCAGGAAAGCCCATACACTGACTGCTGATTACCTGTCAGGCAAAAGAAAGATACCCGTACCGGAGGTCAGAAGACCATGGAACAATTATATAAGCATAAAAGGGGCCAGGGAGAATAATCTTAAAGATATAGATGTTAAATTTCCTCTTAACACCCTGACTTTTGTTACGGGAGTGAGCGGATCAGGTAAATCAACACTGGTTAATGATATCCTCTACCCTGCCTTGCAGAATTCAGTAGCCGGGATTTCAAAAAAACCGGGAAAGTTCAGAAGCCTGGAAGGCGACATTGCCTTAATAAAAGGTGTTGAGCTTGTTGATCAGAATCCGATCGGCAAGTCAAGCAGGTCTAACCCTGTAACCTACCTTAAGGCTTTCGATGAAATACGGAAGCTTTTTGCCGGGCAACAGGCTGCAATACAGAATAATTTCAAGGCCTCACATTTTTCATTTAATGTGGACGGTGGACGCTGCGATGAATGTAAGGGTGAAGGCAGCGTAAAGGTTGAGATGCAGTTTATGGCAGATGTGGAGCTTATATGTGAGACATGCAAGGGTAAACGTTTCAGGAAAGAGGTACTTGAGGTCAGGTACCGTGATAAGAATATCCACGATATACTGGAGATGACCGTTAATGAGTCAATTGATTTTTTTGCATCCGACGACGGCAATGCAGGCAGGCGTATTATATCACGGCTTAAGCCCCTGGCAGATGTAGGGCTGGGGTATGTACGGCTGGGGCAGTCATCCAGCACCCTTTCAGGAGGTGAAAGCCAGAGGGTGAAGTTAGCTTACTATCTTGCCAATGAAAAGATCAATGATCATATCCTCTTTATATTTGATGAACCTACAACGGGTCTCCACTTCCATGATATCAATAAATTGCTTGGCTCCCTTAATGCACTGGTAGAAAGAGGTCATTCGGTCATACTGATTGAACATAATGTTGAGATGATAAAGAATGCAGACTGGATAATAGACCTGGGGCCTGAAGGAGGAGAAGGTGGCGGTCATATAGTTTTTGAGGGTCTTCCCGCTGATATTATCAGCTGCAAAAACTCATATACGGGCAAATGGCTCGCAGGAAAAATCAGGGAATAAAAAAAGGGGAGTCATAGCTGATCCCCTTATAAAATATTTCCTTTTGCGCCTATTTTACATCAAAGCCGAACATTATGGCAACGCAACCGCTGGCAGGATCCCCGGAATCCTGTTCAAATTTTGAAACCTTCACCACCAGCTTCAGCTGCTGGCTTGACTCAAGCTTGAAATCCCATGTCCTTGCATAATCTCTATCTTTATTTGAATAAAGGATGTTTTTGCTTGCATCCATTACCTTAAACTCAACCGGAGGCAGATTATCAGATCCACATATTGCAACCCGGTATTCCTGGTCGCTGTAAAATGTCTTATACAATTCAGCTTCTTCTCCTTCAACAAGTATGGCAGCATGGTAGTTGCCATCATGTGTATAAGGCCCCAGTTCTCCTTTACATATCTTTTTGGCAAACCCTTTACATTGTGCGTCAGCCTGGAATGTGTTGAATGCAAAGAGCAATGTAAGAATAAAACCTGTCTGTACAATTCGTTTCATAATATACTATTTTACATAAGATGACCTGATTTCTTCTACCTTTTTCGAGAGTTCCATAAATACTTCAGGAGTCATATCAGTCTCAACCGTTGACTTAAGAACTGTAACATTGGTGGATTCATCAATCTCAGGCTTAATATCGGTTGTCTTAATATTTATTTTATCAAATACAGCCTTAAGCTCTTCCATCTGGCCTACTATGCCCGGAATAGCAGGATGATCCTTGTTATCCTTCAGCAGCTGAAGCATAATGTCAATGGATAATTTCTGGTCAATGATCCTCCCAACTAATTTATCACTGTCAAACTCATCCATATCGACAAGCTGAGTGGCTATATAAAGTCCTTCAACCCAACCGCCTACAAGCACTATTGAAGCAATGGCCGGCTGCTCATTTTCTTCAAGGTATGAATTTGAATTAAGGAATGTCTCGGATACTATATCCATAATAACATCCCTGTTATTCACGTTCTCCTCGAGCCTGTTAATAGTCTCCTCGTTAATAGCATCAAGTATGCCCAGGCCATCAGCCATTTCCTTTGCTGCTGACATGTACTCAATAACCAGCTGTGTCTGGTCATAGAGACTTGAGAAGCTCAGGTCGCATGTATAGATTCCAAGGTTAAGAGCCTTCTGCTTATTTGTTGCGTACCTTGATGTATTGCTGGTAGGGTTCAGCAAATCTTCATTAAACTGTGCTCCTGCAGACTTAATAAGCATTGCCGATTCAAGAGGTGATGGAAGTGAATAAAATATTCTCTCCGCCTCCTTGACGTCCTGGAGGATATCCTCATCAATCTGGGTTATTTCCATAGGATCCTCCTGTTCACCCTCTTTACCCCCTGATTTGCAACTGTTGAACAGAAGAGCAAAAGTAAAAACAGTAAATACTGCAAATACTGTTTTCAATAATAATTTATTCTTCATGGTTGATAGTTTAATTTGCCAGTCTATTTTCCGTCTAATGTAGTACTAAATTTTTATTTTTCAAAGTAATGAACCCGGGGTCTCATATTATGACCGGGTACCGGGGTAAATATTTAACTATTCATAAGCTGAAAAGTACTTCATAAACTGGGACCGTTCATACTTACCTGCATCGGCAAAATTTTTATAGTTAAGTTTTGCCCTGAATTCATCTATGCTGTTAAAATCCTTTGCTTTCATCCATGACACCATTTCATCAAGCACATTCTTTATATACTCATGCCCATTCTTATACAGCACTGAACATATCTGCACCGTATCGGCCCCTGCAAGCAGGTATTTTATAAGGTCCTCACCATTATGCACTCCCGTTGAGGCAGAAAGGCTTATCCTGTAGTTAAGGGATGAAGCCATTGCGATCCAGCGCAATACATTTCTTTTTTCTTCCGGACTGCTGAACACTGCAGCAGGTATTACATTCATCGAATGGATATCTATATCAGGCTCAAAATACCTGTTGAACAGTACCACACCATCAGCTCCCCTGTTGTATATCTGGTTAATCAGATAGAAAAGATTTGAAAAACGCTGTCCCAGTTTAATGGCAAAAGGTATGCGTATTGTTGCTCTGAGTTTTTCAACCAGCTCAAAATACACCTTTTCAGCTTTTTGCGGTGCCAGGGTTTTATCAACCGGGAGAAAAAACATATTAACCTCCAGCGCATCGGCACCGCTTGACTCAATTTTTTTTGCATAATCGATCCAGTCGTCAGCACTCATACAATTTATACTCGGTATTACCGGTATATCGACTGCTTCTTTTGCTTCCCTTATAAATTTAAGATAATTATCCAGCGAATGGCTCCGGGTATAACTTGAGATATAATCTGATGCTTCAGGATAATCTGAATTTTCTGCCAGCACACCTGCCTGGTAATTGATCTGTTCTTCAAATATTGATTTAAGCACCACAGCTCCGGCCCCGTATTCAGCTGCAAGCTTTATCTTCTCCACACTGTCTGTAAGCCCGCTACTACTTATTATCAAAGGGTTACGCAAGGTTAAGCCCAGGTACTTGGTTTCCAGGTTTATCATTTCCAAAAAATTTAATTATTATTTGTTTTACATGAACGCGCCCCGAATATTGAAGTACCAAGCCTTATCATGTTACTTCCTTCCTCAAGGGCTATTTTATAATCATTTGACATCCCCATTGAGATATAAGAAAAATCATCAGTACTAAAGTATTTTTCTTTCAGGCTGTCATAGACTGACCTCAGGAAAATGAATTCTTTTCTCACCCTTTCCATATCATCAGTAAAGGTAGCCATGCCCATTACACCCCTTATCCTTACATTATTCAGCTCCCCCGCCACTCCTGATTCCATCATCTCCCTCACTTCCTCCGGGCTGAAGCCGAATTTTGTTTCTTCCCTGGCAATATGAAATTGCAGCAGGCAATCAACCACGCGTTCTGCTTTAAGGGCTTCCTTATTAATTGCTCGCAGCAATTTCAATGAATCTACCGATTCAATCATATGGATAAAGTCGATTATATACTTCACCTTGTTCCTCTGCAGATGGCCTATCATATGCCACTGTATATCACGGGGTACCAGCTCATACTTACCCATCAGTTCCTGGACCCTGTTCTCCCCGAAAACACGCTGGCCGGCATTATATGCTTCCATTATATCTTCAGGCTCCCTGGTCTTTGATACGGCTACCAGTCTTACACCTGCCGGTAATTCCTCTTTCAGTAAACGTATATTCTCTGCAATATCACTCATAGTCCTAAATAAATTGCATTATCAGCAATGTCCATTAATCAGGGGATATTAAAAAATCAGTCCAGCTTATGAATAGCCAGGCCGCTTCTCAGCTTAGGTTCAAACCAGGTTGTTTTTGGTGGCATTATATTGCCTGTATCCGCTATATTTATCAGCTGCTTCATTGAAACCGGGTAAAGGGCAAATGCAACTTTCATCCCACCATCATCTACTCTCCTTTTAAGCTCATCCAGTCCTCTTATACCACCTACGAATTCAATTCTTTTAGAGCGGCGAAGGTCCTGGATATCCAGTATAGGAGACAGCACCTGTTCGGTAAGTATTGTCACATCCAGTACGCCAATAGGATCGTAATCGTCATAAACAGACTCCCTGGCCTGCAGTTTATACCATATACCCTCCAGATACATTGAGAACTCA
>JBKHBA010000197.1:0-5491 GCA_046542595.1 Bacteroidales bacterium
GATTTTATTAAATAAATTTTGTCCACGCAAAAATTTTGTTTTTTTATCTTTAAAGAAGGTGGTTACCAGCAGGGGTATGACCAGTATAGCTACGAAGAGCGACGACAGGAGGGAGAAGGCCACCGTCCATGCCTGGTCTTTAAACAGCTCTCCTGATGCTCCCTGGAGGTACACTATTGGCAGAAATACAATTATTGTCGTTATGGTTGATGCCGTTATTGCACCTCCCACCTGGGCGGTGCCTGTTATAGCTGCTTCTTTCAGCGGCATCCCCGATTCATAATTGCGGAAGATATTTTCAAGTACCACTATGGCATTGTCAACGAGCATACCGGCACCAAGTGCCAGTCCGCCCAGGGTCATTATATTTATTGTAAGCTCGTTGAAATACATCAGGTTAAAGGTTGCAATGATGGAAATGGGTATTGCAATACTTATAACCAGTGTTGTTCCTATGCGTCGGAGGAAGATGAATAGTACAAAGACGGCCAGTATTATACCGAGCAGGGCTGTCTCCTCCACCTCGCTGATGGCATTATCAATAAATTGTCCCTGGTCCTGCACCGTTATAAATTCATACCCGGGGAGAGCTTTTTTCAGGCCTTCTATGGCTTCATTAAGTTCTTCGACGGCATTAACGGTATTATATTTCGGCTCTTTATAAACAGACAGGCCCACACATCTCTCACCGTTTACTGTAACTATATTGTCCGGGTCCTTATTTGCCGCATACACCTTTGCCACATCACTCATATAAACAGCTGTCCTTTCCGCTGCATCCAGCGTTTCATCCGTGCTTCCCGCCTGCGAGCCTTCAGAAAGATCCCTGAATCCAAGTATGATATTTTCAAGGTCATCAATCTCTTCAATGACACCTACACCTTTTACAATATACCTTGTGCCAAGGTCTGTTATTGAACCACCCGAAACATTACGGTTATAGCTGCTTATCTGCCTGGCAATATCATCGGTGGTCATATCATAGGCTTCAAGCAGGTATTTGTTTGTTTCAATGACCACTTCGCTTATTTCATGTCCGGACAACTGTATATCTGCAATACCTTCAAGTCTTATCAGTTCATTGCGTATATAGTTTTCAGCCGTCTTCCTGAGCTCATCCATATCTTCAATCCTGTCGTGCCTCAGGGCAATGATCATTACCGGGGTGGCATTGGGGTCATACTGTGTAATATTGAATTCATCAAGATCGGCATTCTGGCTGAAGGAAGTGATATCTTTCTGCAGATCAAGGAAGGCTTCATCCATATCTTTGCTCCATGCGTATTCAACGATCACCTGTGCTGTACCTGCCATAGACACAGATGATACATTGATAGCATCTTTCTGCCTCATTGCTATTGACTCCACCCTGTCAACGAACTGCTGTTCCATCTCTTCGGGAGGTCTTTCGCCTGCCTTCAGTTCTATAAATATTTTAGGGTTATTCAGGTCGGGGAACAGATCTGTTCCCAGCTTACCGAATGAGATTATTCCCAGCAGGATAATACCGAGTACCAGCATAAGCACTGTTACAGGGTTTTCCACTGCAAATCGGGCTATCTTTTTCATTATGAACCTTTCTTTTTCTGGTTGATGCTTTCAGGAGATGCTTATTTCAGTATTTTGACCTTTGCATTATGACTCAGTGTTTCAAACCCGTCCGTGACAATCCTCTCATTGGTGCTAAGGCCTCTTGTTACCTCAACCTCATCATTATTCTCCAGGCCGGTTTGTATAAGCCTTTCATTTGCCACTCCCCTGTTTACAACAAACACGGTCATCCCTCTCTGCCGTGATAATATTATATCCTTGGGGATGACGATTACCGAATCTGCACTGTTGGTGATGATATCGGCTTTTACAAACATGCCCGGACGCAGCCTGAGTTCCGGGTTGTCTATCTTTATGCTTCCCCTGAAAGTCCTTGTTTGCGGGTTTATTGCAGGCGACAGCTGTGATATGGTGCCTCTGAGTGTATCATCGGGCAGGGCATAATTTGTTACCCTTACCTCTTTACCCGTGCTTATATCATTAATATATTTCTCGGGCAGGTTGATATCAAGGAGCATGGACTGGTAGTCCATAATACCTGCAACCGGGCTGCCTGTTTCTGCCTCAGAGCCCTGGGTGTAATAGGGAAGCTCGGTTATTATGCCGCCGAAGGGGGCTGTGATCTTCATTTTTGCTATCTGCAGGCGTGCGTTCTCTACAGCCACACGGGCATTGGAATAATCATATCCTGATTGTTTGAGCTCATTAAGTGTTACACCTCCTTTTTCGTATAAAGACTCCTGCTTTTCCAGGTTGCTCTTTGCCAGTTCCAGGTTTAGTTCATGCAGTTCAAGCTTAACATTATTCTCATATTCCTCATCCTCGAGCCGGACAATGAGGTCTCCCCTGGATACCCTGTCGCCAAGCTGCCACGGCCTGCCCGTTGCCGGGTTTTTTTCGAGGTAGTACCTGGCCGTAATCTCTGTTTTAAGCTCAACATCAACAACGGGGTAAACGGTACCCGTGGTGTTTATATATTCTTCTATCGAGTTAAGTGTTATGTCTTCTACCGATACCGGTATCTCAACATCGGCCTCAAGACCGGCATCCTGGTTATTACAGGCTGCAATAATCAATGTGATAAATAAAAAAAAGATTAATCTGCTTTTCATGACAAGGTATTATTATGTTTCCTATTGTTCATTCAGTATATCCAGTGGTGTTACAGACTGCCTGTTTTCAAAATCAAACAGGGTTTGAATCTTAAGGTTGAGCAGTTCCAGCTTATATGAAATAAGGGCATTGGTAAGGGCAAGCTGTTTTTCTGACAGCTGGTTCTGGTAAATATTCAGGTCCATACCCGTAAGATCGCCGTTTTCATATTTTTCGAGGTTAAGCTCATATGTGAGCTGCGCATTCTTGACATTCTGCCTGGCAATCTCTATCTGGTTTTTCAGGTTGGTAAGGTTCCTGTACACCTTTCTTATATTGATTATTATATCGTTCTCTTCCTGTTCATAGTTTATAGCCTGTGATTCGATGGATGCCTCAGCTGCCCTTATGCGCGACTCCCTTTCTCCCCAGTCCCACAGCGGTATTGAAAAAGAAAGTGATACCTGCTGGTTATCAGTAGGGCTGGCGTAAATATCTGTTATCTTTTCATTATCCCCGAAAAGTCCAACCGAAAGGTTAATATCACCATGAAACTCATTCAGCGCTTTGGTCTGTATAAGGGAGAATTCCGAACTCCTGATATCTATTTCTCTCTGCCTCAGCTCCATCCTGTTAGCCAGACCATGATCAATAGCAAAGGCTATATCCACATCAATGGTGTCAACCGATATATCCGGTATCACAATAACATCATCATACAGGCTCATACCTATCAGCAGTTTAAGGTCATCCTTAGCATCTTCCAGGCTTACCTTCTGGTTATCGAGGTCTGAGCCTGAAGTGGCTAGGTTAAGCTCTGCCTGGAACAGTTCCTCGCGGGCCGAGAGGCCGGCATCCACCTTATTTTTAATTATATTATAGCTTGTCTGCATATTCTCATATGCCTCTTCTGCAATTACCAACCTTTCCTGCTGCTGGTATACCATATAGAAATACTGGGCCACCTGCCGTTCCAGTGCCAGCCTTTGTATGGCATAATTAAGCTTTGAGTTTTCAAGTATCAGCTCCAGTTCCCTTATTCGCATCTTAGTCCTGTTATATGTAAATATGGGCTGGTTGATGTTAAGCGTCAGGTTATTACTGAAGCCTTTTGTGCGGCTGTCGTTATACTCGCTGTAAGAGTTCTGCCATAAGGGCCTGTTTACCAGGCTGACCGTGGCATCTGTGGCAACAATGGGCTGTGTTACCCTGAAGGTGCCGTAGCTGCTGGTTGTTTCACGCGTATTCCACTGCGACACCAGGTCATTGAACTCCCTGTTATGGGTATATTCGAAGGGGTTGACCGACAGGGAAAAATTGGATTTCAGTGAGGCCCTCTGTGCATTAAGGTTTTCCTGGCTCCTGACAAGGCTGAGCCTTGTTTTTTTTATACTGGGGCTGTTGTCTTCAGCTATATCCATGGCTGTATCCAGGGTAAGACCCTGCTGGGCAGTCATACTATAGCCGGTACTGAGGATTACCGATAATAATATTATTAATTTCTTCATCTGGTATTATTTATACATATTTTGTTTTACCCATTTCACAGCATCCCCGTTCACGGTTCTTCCCTCTGATTCATTTGTCAATATCACCCTTGCAGTGTCAGGCGACAGGTAATAGGATCCCAGGTGGTTCCATCCGTTGTCGGCATTTTCCCAGTTCACTGTTACCTCATCACTTCCGTCATCATGGTCAACGGTATAATGAAGGTCCTGCATTGCATTCCTGCTTCCCCCAACGCGTTCAAGCATCCTCTGTCCCCCTCCTTTGCCTATGTAGGCATATACATCGTAATATCCCGGTTCCTCTATTATGGCGGACCAGCTGATATGCCTTTCCCCGCTGCCGGCACGGGTGTATACTGCTGATTTGATATAGCGGCCGTAATAATTACTGTTTACAGTTTTCTGCCAGTATTCCGGGGCCCACCACATTACCATCTCGCGGTAGTCGTTCCCGTCATTACCCCTTATATTGAGCCATTCCTTGAGTCGTCCCGATGATGTTTCCTGGAAGATACTGAAACCGGGATCTTCATTATCCACTATTATCTCATTGTTCTCATGCAGGGATGGCAGCTTATCAAGTATTTCAACACTTTCAGTAATGTCAGTGTTTTTTTCTTCTGTGAGGTCCATCAGCGGGAACTGCAGCTCCCCGGGATTATTGATTGAAAAGAGAGTATTCACAAACATACCCCTTGGCTGCGCATCAAGAATAATATTTATTTTTTTTGCCTGTCCGGCTTCCAGTTTCACTATCCTTTCAACATCATTTGTCTGCATTCCTCTGCCGCCCCCACCCATAAACATACTCCCCCTGCCCGTGGCACTGATGTTTACTGTAACATTGCCGCCCATGCCACGGCCACCTCCCTGTCCTCTTGCGCCGGTCCGGAATCCTACATTGAAGATGCCGGGTGTATCTTCGGGGTTTGAGGCTGTGAAGCTCACCTTGTACCTGGTACGGTTACCTATAACTACCTCGTACACTTTTATATCTGTAAACAGGAAGCCCGGCTGTCCTGTACCCCGGTACCATTCATCAAGGTATTGATCCGGGCTGAAACCGAATTTTTCCTTTACATCATCACTGAAACTGCTGATGCTGATATTGCGGAACTTGTTTTTTTCAAGGTAGCCGCTAAACCAGTTATTGAATTCTTCTATTCCGGCTTCAGCCCTGAGAAGGTTAAAGAGGTAATCCCCTTTTACACCAAGTATTATCCTTGTTGTGTCGTTTGATGGGTTCATGGCCAGTATATCTTCCATACTGTGATCTTTGAGTATGGTGTTGGCCTTGTCATTTTCGCTTAGTCCGCCCAGGAACATCCTCTGGAAGCCGC
>JBKHBA010000198.1:0-5431 GCA_046542595.1 Bacteroidales bacterium
GTTTTATCTCTTTTACATCATTATAGACATTCCGGAAATTGGTGGGCAGACATTCCGGAAATTGGTGGGCAGACATTCAAGAAGAGAATTGACAGACATTCCTGAAGAGGGTGAGCAGACAGAAATTTATCGTACCGGAGAATTTATTTTTGAAAAGGCATAAACTTCACAGGTATTAAACAATTAAAGCTTTTTGATTGTCTTATAAGTGCAAATATTTTTATATCTTATAGGGGTTGAACTGATTAACTATTAATATATTTAATAATAAAAACCAGGTTATGAAAAACTTACAGACAAAACATATGGGAATAGAATTAAAAAATCCCATTATCATCGGAGCATCCAATATGGTAACAGATATGGATAAGCTGAAGGAGGCCCAGGATCAGGGTGCGGCAGCCATAGTTTATAAATCCCTTTTCGAGGAACAGGTACAGCTCGAAAGGTACCAGATGGATCAGAGCCTGACAGAATATAATGAGCTGCATGCGGAGATGATAACCACTCACCCGGAAATTGATCATGCAGGTCCGGATGAACACCTGGTAAACGTAAGGAAGGTTAAGGAGAGCCTTTCCATACCCGTCATAGCAAGTCTTAATGCAGTCAATAAGGACACATGGCTTGAATATGCAAAACTGCTGGCCGATACCGGTGTTGATGGCATTGAGCTTAATTTCTATAAGACCCCTCTTGATTTTGCAAAAGATGGAGCGGAAACAGAAGGGGAACAGCTTAATATATTAAAAGAGATAAAAAAGAATGTTTCAATACCGGTAAGCGTAAAGCTGAGCTCAGATTATTCAAATATACTGAATTTTATCAGTCAACTGGATAAGGCAGGAGCCGATGCATTTGTATTGTTCAATTCCTTCTTCCAGCCCGATATTGACATTGACGAGGAGAAGCATATCAAATCATTTAACCTGAGCAAGGAGGGCGACTACAGGCAGGCACTCAGGTATGCAGGCATACTGTCAGGTAAGATAAAAGCCGACATATGCAGCTCCAGTGGCATATTTACCGGTGCTGATATAATAAAGCTTATACTTGCAGGATCAACATCAGTACAGGCAGTAAGTACCTTTTACGAAAACGGTCTCAAGCAGATCAGCAGCATGCTGGATGAAATAACAGGGTGGATGGATAGCAAGAATTATGACAGCCTGGATGATTTCAGGGGCAAACTGTCAAAGGAAAGCCTCAGCAGCAACCCCTTTGTATATAAAAGAGCGCAGTATGTTGACCTCTTACTGAATTCCGAAGAGCTCTTCAAAACCCCAAAATAAAAACCGCTCGTGTTTTCAGCCGGGCCTGAAAAAACACTGTCAGGCTTACAGGCTTCTGAACATTCCTGTTTCCTCCGGGCTAACGGGATATCCTTCAATGGTATCAGGGATTTTCCCTCTCATTTCATCAGTGAGCTTATTTACGAAAACTTTAATGCAGGGCTTCCCATCGCACAAGCCCTGCCCCGTGCCCGTAACACCATGGATATCCATTAATGAACCCGTATGTTTTTGTAATGCTTCTTCAATAGTCATCGTGAGTATTTTTCATTATAGCAATCTGCCGCCTGCATCTTAATGTGGCACAGGCAAAATTAAACAGGAACAGGTCTTACGACCTTTTCCTCTCTCACCACCACAGCTAAAAAGACAGGGGCTGAATAATAAAGCCCCTGCCATATATTTCATTATTTCAATTATCTCAGAAAACCACCGTTTCTTCGTTGGAACAATCAGAAGTACCTGATTCACAAACACTGTAAGTATAAGTTCCTCCACCTCTTCCCAGATTAGCGTCGGTATAGGAAGAACCGTCAAAACCAGATTCAATAAGCGTACCATTCCTGAAAATATCAACTGTGCCCGTTGCACCTGTCCAGCTAAGGTCAACATTTTTCATACCCCTTATCTTATAAGCTGTAGCCGTCAGAACAATACCATCACCTCCACCAGTCTCAGCCACGGTAACATCCTCCGAAGCGGACCCGGTAGCACCATCATTATCCGTTACTGTAAGGCTGACAGTATATGTTCCTTCTGAGCCATAGCTGTGTGAAGGATTCTGCGCCGTTGAAGTGCTTCCATCACCAAAATCCCAGGACCATGCCTCAATGCTTCCGTCAGAATCACTGCTCTGATCGGTGAAATCAACATTCAGGCCGTCGATAGTATATGTGAAATCAGCAACAGGCGGGGAATTGACAGTGCCGCCACTTTCATTGTCAATGGTAACACCGAATTCTGAAAGGACAACTCCTATCGGGCTGGCGATAGTATGTGATGAGCTACCCGCAAATAATAAACCGGTCGGTTCATTATTACCATCATCTGTAACAATCAGTGAACCTGAATCGCCACCTGCACTGAAATCGCCGGGGGTAATGGTAAACTGGTTAATGAATCGAGCCGACTTAACACAGTTATAAGGGCCCCTTGTCTCGTAGCACACATCAACAGTGACGTTTAATTCGGATATTTCCCCGAAGGTATAGCCCGTAGTGCGTCCGTATTTCTTAACCTTAAGACCTATCTGAGCATTAGCAAGACTGGTTGATGGTGTCCCATATCCGTTGGAAGGTGTTGCGGTGCCCAGAGTAGATGTTGAAACCAGTGCAATGGCAGCGTCCATCTCGTTATCTGCAGAAAAATCAATTGGCACATAATCATACAGTGTACCTATTGCATCGTCCGGGTTCACGCCCCCGTCATAGGGCCCCGGCTGCAGCACGTTATCCCCTGTTGAGGCTTCATTGACATTGGCATACACGTGGTTATTGCTGAGAGCATAAACATTCCCCTGCGAATCTTTTACGCGGCAGCCTATAGTTCCGGCAGTGATGTCGGGGTGCCCCGTTGACACTCCTATCGGCACCGGCCTCGGGAACCGTGCTGTGGGATCGGAAAATGCCTTGAACATACCCGTCACTTTGGGTACCACCGGAACCCTGTCAATGGAAACCGGCAGGGCTGTTGGCCTTTCGCCAAGACCGACATTCTCAATGTTGATGTCAGGCCTCTGCTCAACCCTTGTCATGGTGTAAACAACTATGGCAGGATTACCACTGTCATCTATTCCCGTACCTGTTCCAACCACTTCCGGGTTTCTGAACAGAGCCTCCGTAACACGGTCCTGTATATCCATTACCTTTTGTACCTTTTCGGCCGCAATGCTTATCCCGGGTGCCTCTTCCCAAAGAAAAGCATCGTTCCCGGTATCATATGACTCGCTGCAGCCATGAATAAAAAGAACCATTAGAATAAAAACAGAAAATTTTAAGATTGAGGTTTTCTTCTTCATAGTTTTAAGTTTTAAATGAGCTAATAATTGCAAATTACAACCTTTATTATTCGCACGCAATTTTATTTTTGTCTCCTTTACCCTGAGGAAATAACCGCAATGAATGCTGTCTGACCTTCACGGGTAAACATCATATGATTTTATTGTAAGTAAGGCTGAAATATTATTAAAATTTCATACTTTTAATAATTCAGACTGAAGCAAAAGACTTGTCAAATGGGGTCTTTGTCGTTTATCATAACGCTGTTCCTTACCCTGTCGATACGTAGCGGAGCGTACATGACGGAACAGGAAACTGTTATTGACACCGCCGCTATTAACAGCCAGACCCGGCAGTCTTATACGGCGGCCAGGAGAAATCCGGAACTTGCCATCAGGGATGCCCACAGGGCACTGTCAGTCTCACGTGAGCTTGGATATGACAAGGGTATTGCCGATGCAAGCCTTGCCCTTGGCCTTGCCTGGTTTTCAAAGTATAATCCCGGCGACAGTGCTTCATTTTATAATTACCAGGCTCTCGACATCTACGATAAGACAGGGGATGTTACCGGCAAAGCACGGGCCTGTTATTGCCTGGCCTATGTGTATAGCCTGAAAGGACAACTGGATGAATCGGAGAGATATGGCAGGCTGAGCTATGAGTATTTTGAGAAGGCTGGTGATAAACGGGGCGTACTGAATTCACTCAGCGCTCTTATTTACCTGGCAAGGCAAAAGAATGACTTTGAGGGAGCCCTTGATCTGACAAACAGGGCTATTGAAACCGCCAGGTCAGTGAACGACACCCTGCCGCTGGCAGATGCGCTGAACACCCTGGGCAACCTGTATAAGGATATGCTGCTGTTCAATGAGGCCATCGACTCATATTTCGATGCACTTGAACTATGGGAGTTAAAGAAAGACACAAACGGACTGGCCATTGCATATGGTTCTATAGCCTTAATGTATTTCTACCAGCAGGAATATGACAGGGCCCTGGAGTTCAACTTTAAGAAACTGCCGGTATCAAAACGTATGGGAGACCTGTGGGAACAAAGCAAAACACTTAATAATATATCACAGATATACACTGTACAAAACATGTATGACAGCGCACTTTTTTACCTCAGGCAGTCGCTGCAACTAAATGAAAAAATGAACTTCAGCTCCGGCATAGCCGATGCCTGCCATAATATTGCTTCAGCATTTTCCCTTAAAGGTGATCTCGACTCAGCATTTCATTATATATCCTTCTCCCTTGACCTGGCAGAAAAAATAAACGCTCCCGAAATTGTTGATCACTTTGTTACTCTGGGGCGCATACAGAGAAAAATGAGGGATTATGATGATGCCATGGATAATGCACTTAAGGCTTATAATATGGCGCTTGACCGGGATGACCCCATAGCCCTCGCTTCTGTGGCAGAACTGCTCAGCACCCTGTACAGTGAAACAGGGCACAAAGACCTGGCCTGGGACTACCTGAAAGAGTACCATACAATCAATGACAGTATAAGCAATAATGAATTCCTGAAAAAAATAACAAGGCTTGAGATACAAAATGAGTATGACAGGAAACAGGAAGCAGCTGAATTTGAACACAAACAGGAACTGCTAATGCATGAAAACAGGATCAGACAGCAAAATCTGTATGTAAAAGGACTGGCTGTACTGATAATCCTGCTTGCAGTAATTTCACTTTTCTACATAAGAAACACCCGGCTCAGGGCCAGGTATGAACGCATAGACCTGGAGCAAAAATTATTGAGAGCACAGATAAATCCTCATTTTATTTTTAATTCCCTGTGCGCTATCCAGGATCTTATACTGGCCGGTCAACCTGAGAAAGCAAATATATTCCTGGTAAAAATTGCAAGCCTGATGCGCAATATCCTCGAGAACTCCAGGGAAGAATTCATACCCCTGGAGAAGGAGATAGAAACACTGAAACTATACCTGGATATTCAGCAACTGAGATTTGAATCAGTATTTGAATATAATTTCAGTATTGACAGCCACATTGACCCGGAAGATATATCAGTCCCGCCAATGCTGGCCCAGCCATGCCTGGAGAATTCAGTTGAGCACGGACTGCTGCCCGGTAAAAACGGAGGGCAGATAGATATCTCTTATAAGATGGAGG
>JBKHBA010000199.1:0-5383 GCA_046542595.1 Bacteroidales bacterium
GAAAGGAAGTTCTTTGCCAAGGGACTGGCAGAACACGATGGCCGGCTGTTCCAGCTCACATGGAAAAATAATGTAGGCTTTGTTTATGATATGCAAAGTTTTGAAGAGATTAAACGGATACATTATACCACACAGGGATGGGGGCTGGCATCTAAAGGGGAAGAGCTGACAATGAGCGACGGCACTAACAAAATATATTTTATGGAGCCGGAATACTTTACCGTACTGTCTGCAATAGAGGTCTATGATAATAAGGACCATGTATGGCAGCTTAATGAGCTTGAGTATATCAGGGGTGAGCTCTGGGCCAATATATATATGACAGACCGTATTGCCCGCATTGATCCGGCAACGGGTAAGGTGCTGGCATATATAGACCTGTCGGGTATACTGCCTGCTGAAGATAAACATCCTGAGCTGGCCGAGTTGAATGGTATAGCGTGGGATGAAGAAAATGAACGCCTTTTTGTTACCGGGAAAAACTGGCCCAGGCTTTTTGAGATAGAGCTTGTCAGGCGGCAGTAAAACCTATGAGTAATATTTTACAGGACGTTTTTCAGAAGCCCGGCAAGTACGGCCAGTAGTTTTCCGGACCATAAATTGTTATGCTCCGCTGACACCCTGTATTACCTGTATAGACCTGGGCAGTATATCAAAAACAATGGGTGAGTGGCCAAGTGATTCACCATCAGCCTCTACATGTATCAGAGGGTCTGAATCTATCTTTATCTTTTTCCCTGTATACCCCTCAACCTTGGGATGTTCAAGAATGGAGCCGTTATACAGCCTTTTAAGACTGCGTATAATCTCTCCCTTTCTCATCCTTTTTATCAGGGTTAGTTCAAACAGGCCGTCATCGGCAATGGCCCCGGGTGTCTGCATCATTCCGCCTCCTGAATATTTTCCTATGCCGAGACTTATAGTGAAGGTGTCATTCTGTATCTTTTTACCATCTATCTCTATGCTGGTGTTGGTATGCCGGTAGGAGATAAGACTTCTCAGAAGCGTCCACAGGTAAAGCGTCTTGCTGCTGAGGCCCCTTTCCTTATACCTGTTGGACCTCTGTGTTACCAGGGCATCAAAACCCAGGCCGGCAATATTGATAAAATACCTTTTTTCCATGTCTGTGCCCGAATAGAATTTTATTATGCCGGCATCCTGTAAAAAGGTATTCCCATCTTTTATAACCTGTATGGCCGATTCATAATCAAGGGGAATATTAAACATCCTTCCCCAGTCATTGCCGGTACCCACTGTTATCATGCCAAGGGTGATATCAGTGGTTGCGACCTTTCTCTGCCTGAAGGCACCGTTCACTACCTCGTTCATAGTGCCATCGCCTCCTACAACAAGGATCTTCCTGCTGCCTGCCTCAATGGCTTTGACAGTAAGGTCAATGGCATGATGCTTTGCTTTTGTGAAGTTGCGGCTGAAGGATATATCATGCTTTTTAAGAAGGCCTGAAATCAGATCCCAGTCTTTAATGCCTCGTTTTTTCCCTGCATTGGGATTGACAATAACATACCAGCCGTTTTGTTTTTCTGCTTTACCCATTTTGTTTTCACAGTAAAGATGCTAAAAATTTACCTAATCTGAAATATCAAACTTTTTACGGTGTAAAAACATGTTAATAAGATGTTGAAAACCGTAAAAGAAATGTTTACAATTACATGTCTGTTAAAAGGCCTGAGGCAGTCATAATAACTATTTTTGGAACAATCAAAGAATTCGGATAAATTAAATAAATATATATGGCGAGGATTATCTCATTAGCGAATCAGAAGGGTGGAGTGGGTAAAACAACAACGGCTATTAACCTGGCAGCAAGCCTTGCCGCACTGGAGATGAAGGTGCTGGTGGTGGATTTCGATCCGCAGGCTAATGCCACATCAGGCCTGGGTGTTGATAACCGTAAGCTGAATAAGACAATTTATGACTGTATCATCAATGATGTGGATCCCTCTGATGCCATAATAGGGTGCGGTATTGATAACCTGCAGCTGATACCCTCCAGTATTGATCTTGTGGGTGCTGAGATAGAGATGCTTAATACCGAAAAAAGGGAGAGTATACTGAAAGAGGTTCTGAAGAAACTGCCTGACAACTATGATTATATCCTTATCGACTGTTCACCTTCACTGGGTCTCTTAACGGTTAACGCACTGACAGCTTCCGATTCGGTTATTGTACCTGTACAATGTGAGTATTTTGCGCTGGAAGGACTGGGCAAGCTGCTTAACACCATTAAGATAATACAGAAGAATCTTAACAGGGAACTTGTAATAGAGGGCTTTCTGCTGACCATGTATGACTCGAGGCTGAGACTGTCAAACCAGGTTGTTGATGAGGTAAGGAAGCATTTCCAGCAGATGGTGTTTGAGACCATCATACAGCGTAATATAAAGCTGAGTGAGGCTCCCAGTTACGGACAGCCTGCCTTGCTGTATGATGCTGAGTCGCGCGGAGCGGTTAACTACCTGAACCTGGCACAGGAAGTGATAGACAGGCATAAGGCCTTGCAGGACAATGAAAGCGACAAGTAGACAGGTGGTTTAATCTTATATCAAAAAAAATGACAAAGAAAAAAGCATTGGGCAGGGGTCTGGGTGCATTGATGGACGATGCCGAACGTGAGCAACTTGAAGAAAAGGTTGAGGCCAACCTCGAGATCAGTATAGATGATATAGAACTTAATCCTTTCCAGCCTCGTACCAGCTTTGATAAGCAGGCCCTTGATGAGCTGGCAGCCTCAATAAGTAAGCTGGGTATAGTGCAGCCGCTGACAGTAAGGAAGATACCGGGCGACAAGTACCAGCTTATTGCAGGAGAGAGGAGGCTTAAGGCGGCTAAGCTGGCCGGACTGTCATCTGTTCCTGCCTTTGTGCGTACAGCTGACGACCAGGCAATGCTGGAGCTGGCCCTGGTGGAGAACATACAGAGAGAAGACCTCGATGCCATAGAGATAGCCATAAGCTATCACAGGCTTATAGAGGAGTGTGACCTTACCCAGGAGAAGATGAGTGAGAGAGTGGGCAAACAGAGATCAACCGTCACCAACTACCTCAGGCTGCTCAAACTGCCGGCCGAGATACAGCTGGGGATACGGAACAAGCAGCTGAGCATGGGACATGCACGGACCCTTATCAATATTGAAGATCCCGGGCAGCAGATAAAAGTGTATTACCGTATAATAGATGAGGGCCTGTCTGTAAGACGTACCGAAGAGCTGGTGCGTAAGCTGCAGATAAATAAACTGAAGGACCCTGATAAAAATAAAAAGAGAAAGAAGCTGAACGAGGATTTCCAGGACCTGTCAGGACACCTTTCAGAGGTGTTCAAATCGGATGTGCAGTTCAGGATAAATGAAAAGGGAAGGGGTAAGATCGTTATACAGTTTGATAATAACGACCAAATGGAACGGATTTTAGAGATGCTGGACAAACTTAAGACCTAAATTATATATCTTTGCCTTATTGTCATCACGGAAAGGAAGAGCAACAGGGGCGACGGTGGTATGGCTGAGTGGCGGAACCCTGTCTGACAAACAGTAGTAATTATAAGGCATCGATAGCATTGAAAATAATTAAAATTTGCATATTATTTTTTCTCCTGGCTGTTAGTGCTGCAGCGCAGGTGGAGGAAAGAACCGGAGACAGCCTTAAACTGCAACAAGCGCAGGAAGACATGCCGTCCCGGAATACCAGGGTGTTATCACCTGTCAAAGCCACTATGATGGCTGCTGCCTTTCCGGGACTTGGACAGGTCTATAACAGGAAATACTGGAAGATACCCCTTGTCTATGCCGGTTTTGGGGCACTGGGATATAGTATTATAAGCAATGCGCAGAACTTCGAAGAATCTTTTACGGCCTACCAGGATCTTACCGATGATATCCCGGAGACAACAGGATATAAAAAGTTAATAGAAGGAATTTATGAGCCCGGGGTGGTTGATCCGGCACTGGGAGACGATAGTTATGATGCGCACGTGAATTCTACGATCAAAGATTATTTACTTAACAGGATTACATACTACCGGCGCTACCGTGATCTCTCGTATATAGGTGTGGGCTTCTGGTATATACTGTCTATCCTGGATGCCAATGTAGATGCTGTGATGTCAGATTATGATATAAGTCCGGACCTGAATGTCAGTGTAAACCCGGTGCCGGTGAATACTGTATATGGAAGTACTATGGGTGTGGGAGTGAAATTAACATTTTAACATATCGGCTATGGGGAAAATTTGTTGGAATTATGGGGAAATCATTTGGAATTATGGGGAGAACAGTTAGGAATACGGCGGAAACAGCTGGAGATACTGGAGCGGCCATGCTTATGAGGAAAACAGTATCATTATTATTGCTTATCTTTTTTCTCCAGTTGCCGGCCGCAGCTGTGATTGATACAAACACTGTCAAACAGGACAGTACTTTTATTACAAGGCAGCTTGACAGCCTTACACATATATGGTTTCTGGAAAAGATGTCGCCATACAGGGATACAACCATCACCGGCACCATGCCGGTGGTTGAATTTCCTGATTCTGTATACCGTGAGCGCCTGCATAATATCCATTCGGTGGTTAACCTTCCCTATAACAGTATAGTGAGAAGCTTTATACATGTTTACACGGGTAAGAGCCGGGATAAATTTGAGATAATGCTGGGCATGAGGGAACGGTTCTTTCCTATGATAGAAGATATCTTCGATTATTACGGTCTCCCCGCCGAACTTAAATACCTGGCTGTTATTGAGTCAGCCCTTAATCCCAATGCTGTATCAAGGATGGGAGCCACCGGCCTCTGGCAGTTTATGTACAGCACGGGCAGGGCTTACGGACTCACTATAAACTCTGTGGTTGATGAAAGGAGGGATCCTGTTAAGTCGACCCACGCTGCCGCCCGCTACCTTAAGGATCTTTACGGGATATATAATGACTGGGCCCTGGCCCTTGCAGCGTATAACTGCGGTCCGGGCAATGTGAACAAGGCCATAAGGAGGTCTGGTAACAGGAGGGATTACTGGCAGATATATTATCGCCTTCCGCGTGAAACAAGGGGTTATCTGCCAGGTTACATTGCCGCTGCATATTCAATGAATTATTACAGGGAGCATAATATAAGACCTGCACAGCTTAACTTTCCCACGGCAATTGATACAGTGATGATAACAAGGGATATACACCTGGAGCAGGTATCCGAAGTAATGGGCATACCACTTGCTGAAATAAGAGCCCTGAACCCACAGTACAGGGCTATGATAGTGCCGGGCAGGAGCGGGCCTATGACCCTGACTCTTCCCCTCAGTCATATCGGCGATTTCATATCTCTGCAGGATTCAGTAACAGCTTACAGGGCCGATCATTATTTTAATCCCGGGCT
>JBKHBA010000200.1:0-5304 GCA_046542595.1 Bacteroidales bacterium
AGTTCAAGGTTTAACAGCTTCATTGTGTGACCTCCTTGTTATCTGTCAGAAAATATTTCCTTGACGGATATAATGTTTCCTCAAAGGTAGTGACTCCGCAGATAATTATCTGGGCACTGATATCCGGTCCGCAGCTGTCCCTGCTCATTAATGGCATAACAGCTGCAAGGTTACCCCCTGCGCTTTCACCCATCACTATTATTTTATGCGGATCACCTCCATAATCCTCTATATACTCAGCTACCCATTCAAGTGCACTATAACTATCCGATAATGCAGCGGGAAAGGGATGTTCAGGTGCCAGCCTGTAATCAACAGCAACCAGGACCGTACCTGTCTCTTTTGCAATCTTACGGCAAATACGGTCAAAAACTTCAATTGAGCCCCATACAAAACCACCACCATGGTAAAAAACCAGTACCGGCAACTTCTCCCTTTGTTTTGCCGGAACATCACAATATATCCTTAATGGTATATTATGTGTTGGTGTATTTATCTCTTTATCTGCAATAAACCTGTTCCGGGGTTTAATAACTTCCAGGTATTTCTTTTTTGACTGGTAGACGGAATCCGGATTTAAAGAAAAATTCTCAACATACTTTGATATCAGGTTACACCGGTCTGAAAGTTCAGTACCGGGTTCCGGTGTCTGGCAGCTGTTTTTTATCTCAGAGGGTTTATAGCCGCTTATGATGCACATTATATCGGTACAAGACTGAAAACAAATACTCAAAATAACTGCAGTAAAAAGTAATGTCCTGTATTGCATTATCCTCCCTTTTTTACTCAATCCAAATTACATATTATATCAATCAATTACAAATTTCCCTGTAAGCGGAAAAAAAGCACGGTATCTCCTGCCGGATTTGCTCATTTCATCTTTGCAGCTCATTATTTAGTGCTACTTCACCTTTTTCAGCAATTGATTTGATATTTTTGTGAAAAAATAAGTGATGAGGATAGATATCATAAGTATTTTACCGGAGTTAATAGAGAGTCCCCTGGAGCATTCAATAGTGAAGAGGGCCAGAGAAAAAGGCCTGGCTACTGTAAACATCATTAACCTGAGAGATTTTTCAGATGATAATTATAAGTCAGTTGATGATTATCCTTTTGGTGGCGGATCAGGTATGGTTATGACCATTGAGCCGATATACAAGGCTATACAGAAGCTGAAATCAGAACGTGAATACGACGAAATAATTTATACCTGTCCTGATGGCAGGCCCTTTAACCAGCGCACGGCCAACGAATTATCCCTTAAGAAGAATATTATTATTCTTGCAGGTCATTATAAAGGTGTTGACCAGAGAGTGAGGGATCACCTGATCACCAGGGAGCTTTCTGTTGGTGATTTCGTGCTTTCGGGCGGGGAGATGCCTGCGGCAATGATTAGCGATGCCATTATCAGGCTTATCCCCGGGGTGATATCAGATGAGCAGTCGGCTCTCCTTGACTCCTTTCAGGATGGCCTGCTTGCCCCTCCTGTATATACCAGGCCGGCGGATTTCATGGGATGGGAGGTGCCAAAGATATTACGGTCAGGGAACAAAGCAGAGATTGACAGCTGGAGACACGAAAAATCACTTGAAAGAACACGGGAACTAAGACCCGACCTGCTGGATGATCAATAAATATTTTGATCTAATATTTAGGAAAATCAAGCTGATTTTAGTATGATTGCAGATAGTGCTAAATAGTATATTAACTAAATAATATAAAATGAACACACAGGATTACATTAAAAGAGAAGAAAAATACGGAGCGCATAATTACCATCCACTGCCGGTGGTGCTTAAAAAAGGCGAAGGCCCCTTTGTATGGGATACCGAAGATAATAAATACTATGATTTTCTTTCGGCTTATTCAGCCATTAACCAGGGTCATTGCCACCCGGAAATAATTAAGGCCCTTACTGACCAGTCAAATACCCTGACCCTTACATCCAGGGCTTTCTATAATAATGTACTTGGTGAATACGAAGAGTATATCACAAAATTCTTTGGTTACGACAAGGTATTGCCGATGAATACAGGAGCCGAAGCTGATGAAACGGCCCTGAAGCTTTGTCGCAAATGGGCCTACCAGAAAAAAGGCATTGAAGAGAACAGGGCAAAAATCATTGTATGTGAGAATAATTTTCACGGACGTACCATTACCATAGTATCGCTCTCAACAGACCCGGTTGCAAGAAAAGATTACGGTCCATACACACCTGGATTTGAGATAATACCCTATAATGATCTGGATGCCCTTGAAAAGGCACTTGAGGACCCAAATGTTGCAGGCTTCCTCGTTGAACCCATCCAGGGAGAAGCAGGTGTTTATGTCCCGGATGAGGGATATATCAAAAAAGCCTATGAAATGTGTAAAAAGAAGAATGTTCTTTTTATAGCAGACGAGGTACAGACAGGTATTGCTCGGACAGGTAAGCTCCTGGCATGTGATCATGAGAATGTAAAACCCGACATACTGATCCTGGGTAAAGCACTATCGGGTGGTGTTTATCCTGTATCAGCGGTACTTGCCAATGATGACATTATGCTTGTTATCAAGCCGGGTGAGCATGGTTCAACATTCGGAGGCAACCCGGTAGCCGCTAAAGTGGCTGTAGCTGCACTTGAAGTGGTCAGAAAAGAGAAGCTGGCTGAAAGAGCCGAACACCTTGGTAAGATATTCAGGGAAGAATTCAGGAGTATAGACTCAGACATGATAGCCCTGGTTCGTGGCAAGGGATTGCTGAATGCAGTGGTCATAAGGCCTAAAGGAAACAAGACAGCATGGGATGTCTGTGTGGCCATGAAAGACAATGGTGTTTTAGCCAAACCCACACATGGTGATATAATACGGTTTGCACCCCCACTGATTATTTCGGAAGACCAGCTCAGGGAGGCAATGAACCTTATAAAGGATACATTCAAACAGTTTGAATAAAATACGGATAAACAAGCATGAGCAGGGAAGTCCGGATGCCCAGGTAATAATTTGCATCCGGGCTTTTCATTTATAGAAACCTTATTATTTTTGTTAAAAAAATATGCATGATTAATATAGTAAAACTCATTTTATTTACTGCAGCCATTATACTATCTTCCTGCAAGTCAGGAAATATTGATAATCCGGAGATAACAATACCCGAGCTGCAGGAGCATATTAATTACCTGGCCTCTGACGAACTGGAAGGAAGGCTTCCCGGGACAGAAGGTGACAATAAAAGTGCCGGATACATAAGGGATATGCTGAGGTCTTTTGGTCTTTCGCCTGCCGTTGACAATGGTTTACAGGAATTCGAGATAACGGCCAGTATTGAGGCCGGAGAAGATAACAGACTGGTTGTTGACGGCAATCCGGTACCCGCTGATCAGTTTACACCCATGGCTTTCAGTGAAAGCACGGATTTTACAGGCAGTGTGGCCTTTGCAGGCTACGGATTCAGCATTATGTCTGACAGTCTTGAATGGAATGACTATTCCGGTATCGATGTTAAAGATAAATGGGTTATGATATTAAGAGGAGACCCCGGGATAGATAATCCCTCAAGTATGTTTGCCCGGGTCAGTGCCGGCAGGGATAAGGTAATGCTTGCCAAAGATAATGGTGCAGGCGGGGTACTGATGGTTTCGGGTAAAAATTTTGATGCTTCGGATGAGTTTGAATCACTCACCGGGGGTGAATACTCTACCGGCATCCCGGTATTAAGGATAAAAAGAGAGACGGCAAACAAAATACTTGAGGCGGAAGGAAAGAATATCACTGAGCTGGAGAAAATGCTTAATGAAACATATAGGCCGTTCAGTTTTGAAATACAATGCAGTATTGAAGGAACAGCTGATTTAAATGAACAAAAGGTCACCACTCATAATGTTCTGATGACACTGCCCGGTAAGGATCCTGTACTTAAAGACGAATACATTATAATTGGCGGTCATTTTGATCACCTGGGTATGGGCGGACCCGGTACATCAAGCAGGGCTGTGGATACCACGGGAATACATTACGGTGCTGATGATAATGCCTCGGGTATAGCAGCAATGATAGAGATAGCTGAGAAGTTTGCGGCAGGGGACGACAATAAACGATCCATAATATTTGCTGGTTTTGCAGCAGAGGAAATGGGGCTGCTGGGCTCCAAATACCTTGCAAGCCATATGCCTGTGAATTCAGAAAAGATCAATGCCATGATCAATCTTGATATGATAGGCCGCCTGAAAGACAATAATCTCCTGCAGATATCAGGTGTTGGCACAGCAGGGGAACTGGAGAATATCATCACCCGTCATAACGACACTGCTATCCTGAAGACGGCACTATCACAGGAAGGTTACGGGCCATCTGATCACAGTTCTTTTTACGGTATAGGCATCCCGGTATTATCCTTTACCACAGGCGCTCATCTGGACTACCATACACCTTATGACAGTCCGGATAAAATCAAATATGAGGGTCTTGCAGATATTTCATCTCTGGTATATGATATAAGTAAAGAGCTGGCAAATAACAAGAAGCTTGCATTTAAGGAGTCAGGGCCTAAAACACCAGCCAACAGGGCTATGAGGAGAAACGGCGTCACACTGGGTATAATGCCTGATTTTGCAGGTAATGTAAAAAATGGCTTAAGGGCTGATTTTGTCACACCCGGACGCCCGGCTGACCTGGGAGGCATGAAAAAGGGCGATATAATTACAGCCATTAACGGAAAGGAAATAAACAATATCGAGGACTATATGTACCGTCTTTCACAACTGGAGCATGGAGAGAACATACAGGTAGAAGTGATGAGAGACGACAAAAAGGAATTATTATTAATTGCCTTATGATTATTTGTTAGTAATAAAATAATCATGATCTTAACGAAGCTATATCATACACAGAGTGGTTAAATTATAAAACCTATGAAATCGACACTATACTGGGTGCTGGCAGTTATCATCACTCTTTCTGCTGCATATTACCAGCGCAAGACCGGGCCCACTTATCCGAAACAGTTTGAGCTTACGGCAAACGGTACTGAATATGACCTCAGCTTAACACGCTCCATAGAGATCTCAGACAGGCATTATATAAAGCTGGGGATTGAAGACTCAACGGTTGATGCCCTGCTCTATTACAAGCGTTTAGGGGTCAATGAGCCTTACAAGGTAGTTGATTTCAACTATGAAGAACATCCCGTAAACTCGTTTGTGATGAACAGGATATTCAATATGTCGGAGGAAAAGGGTCTGTATGCAGATATCCCCGCCCAGCCACCCGCCGGTAAGATTCAGTATTATTTTGAGATTTATGATAATAAGGGTAAAAGCACAT
>JBKHBA010000001.1:0-25996 GCA_046542595.1 Bacteroidales bacterium
CGTTTTTCGGCCTCAGTAAGACTGGGCTTCTCTTCATAGGCCTGCACGCCCTCATTACCCATGCTGAACCCTTTGCACCTGGGTATTGTGAAGCGTGAAACTATAAATGCGCCTGCCGCTCCCAGCATGAGGGTAGACACTATCATAAAATACCAGTTGGCAGTGGCACTTACCTCAATTGCGGGATCTATCTGCTGTATCACCTCGGTACTTATGCCGGCAAGGAGAACATCAGTTCCGGCAATAAAGAGGTTGGCCGTAAAACCTGCCGTTGCCCCGGCATATCCTGCAATAAGTCCTGCTATAGGATGCAGTCCCATCTGCATGAATATGAGCGCGGCTATCGGGGGAACAACCACTACCCCGGCATCAGAACCTATATTGCCGCATGCACCAATTATGAATATAACAGGGAGTACCACTTTCCGTGGCACTGCAAAAGCCATGGTTCTTAAAATGATTGTGAGCAGGCCGCTTTTTTCTGCAATGGAGACCCCCATAAGCATTACCAGTACAAGTCCGAAGGGTGCAAAATGGGCGAAATTGGTCACCATCTCCTGCACAAACCTTCTCAGGCCCTCGCCCGAGATGAGATTCACAGGCTTAACAATATCTCCCGTTCCCGGATCCACAGCACTCAGGCCTGTGAGAGAGGCAATAAAGCTTATTACTATTATAAATCCAATAATCCATACAAAAAGCCAGAAAGGGTGGGGAAGTTTATTACCCATTACTTCTATCCAGCGAAGCAGTCCGCCACCTTTTCCCACTCCCGTTCCTGATGCTGATACACTATCTTTACTCATAATAATGTTACCGGTTGGTTAAAGAGTGACAAAAATAGCCAAAAAGGGGAAATTTGCAATTGTTACAGGAAAAAATCAGTTTTCACAGAAACATATTTATTATCACCACATAAAACAGCCCGGGCTGCAAAAGACCACCGGCAGCCGGCAGTTATTACTCCTGTTGTTCATATACTATCTTTCCATCCACTACGGTCATCAGTATATTCATATCAAGGATGTCCTCAGGATTACATTTTATGAGGTTAAGATCGCTAACAGCAATATCGGCCAGCATACCTTCCTTTATCATCCCCCTTCTGTCATCGTCAAAGGCGGCACAGGCATTATTCACCGTATAGGCTTTGAGTGCTTCATGAACACTGATCTTCTCTTCCGGAAACCAGCCTCCTTCTGGTTCATGGTTCAGGGTGGTCCGGTTAACGGCTGCATGAATAAGGTTACGGGGATGCATAAGGTATTCGGCAGCCGACGTTCCGGGCCAGTCAGAGCCAAAGGAAAGTATTGCTCCATTTTCAAGCAGCGACTTAAAAGCATAAGCTCCCCTGCACCGCTCATACCCTATTCTCTCCTCCATCCATCGCATATCGTCAGAGATATGGTAAGGATTAACTTCTGCTATTACATTCAGCTCACTGAAACGAGGCAGGTCTTCAGGCCTGATAACCTGTGCATGGATAACCCTGAAACCATCCAGTGCTGACCCTGTATCTTCCATCAGACGCTCATAGGTGTCAAGCATAAGCGAAACACCTTTTGTACCTATGGCATGCACATTGGATACAAAACCGGCCTCATAACCCTTTTTGATCATATCATACATCTTGTCCATATCGGGCACTGACATATCGGGGTCGTTGCTTGTATGCCTCCTGTAATGACCGTAATTATCCGGCTGGTCATTATAGGGCTCAAAGAAAAGGGCCCCGTGTGTACCCATTATACCATCAATATATCCTTTCAGTGCACCATACCTGAGGAAGGGATCATCCTCCCCTGTAAAAGGATGCATGCCCATAGTAAAGCCTTCTTCTGCCAGCTCATCAACACGCGACAGATCGGGTCTTAACCATACCCTGCATGTTAATTCATCATTTTTCTGTAACTCGTAAAACCTTTCTGTCTGTGAAGGGACAGCAATATCATGTATCTCCACAATACCTGCCTTCCTGAGAGCCGCAAGTGCCGACCTGTTTTCATTTAATAAACGTTCATCAGATTTTGGACTGATAACATCCCTTATAATATCAACGGCCCCGGATCCATGGTGAATAAGCCCGGTGGCCCTGCCATCCTCTCCTGCTTCCATTCCGGGTAACAGTTTCCCGGTAAGACCTGCCTCCTCAAGGGCCTTTGAATTGGCAAGGAACATGGAATAATCGTAATTATTGAGAAAACATGGATTCTCAGCCGTAAAGGGATCGATAACAGATTTATCAGGTTTCCACCTCCGGTCCTTTTTATCCGTGGCAGTGTTTGCTCCAAGTTCCCACTCTTCATAAGCACCCCAGAGACCACCACTTATCCATTCACCATCGCCCAGTATGTCAGCCACCCTCTTTATCTCAGCGGCCAGGGCCTCATCATCGCTCACGGTCATCAGATTGGCATCATTGATCAGTGATCCTGCCCTGTTGAAATGTACATGGGCATCAATAAATCCGGGTACCACAAACGCCCCTTTAAGGTCAATAATACGGGTACTGTCACTTTTCCATTTATCAAAGGAATCGGCAGTGTCGAGAACAGCCCTGATAATATTGTCCCTGATGATAACAGTTGAAGCCCATGGCCTGAGGCTGTCCATGGTGTAAACTTCGGCGTTATAAAGGATCAGGTCTGCTTTATCATTTTTACAGGAAAAACATAAAAGGGTAATAATAATTACAGGCAAGAGGATTTTTCTGGTTTTCATCAGTCTGAATATTTTTTGGGTTTCATTATTTCGATCACAAGGTAAATAATGTTTTTGTATTCTGCCAGCCGGCAATACCCTCTATGATATTTATCGCTTTTTCTCCGCTGTGAAGATTAATTATTTATCATTGCAGGTAAAATGAGATGTATATTATAGCATAACAGTCTCATCAACCATGTAAATAAATTTTTAAAATATATAATGATGAAAAGATTATTAATAAGCCTGACAGCTGTATTTTTACTTGTTACGGGCATCAGTGCCCAGGACGGGGAGAGCACACTTACTGAAGTGGGACAGGTGGCCCCGGCATTCACCTGTACTACAATTGACGGCACTGTTATTAACAGCGAGGAAATGAAAGGGAAGGTAATATGGATTAATTTCTTTGCCACCTGGTGCCCACCCTGTAAAAAAGAGTTACCCGTACTTCAGAAGAATGTTATGGAAAAATACAGGGACAGGCCTGATTTTGTACTGGTGGTACTGGGACGCGAACATACAATGGAAGAGATGGAGAGATTTGCTGAAAGTACGGGCCTGGACCTGCCCTTTGCACCTGATGAAGAACGTGAGATATTCAGCAGGTATGCCAGCCAGTCCATTCCCAGGAATGTAATAATAGGACGGGACGGGAGGATTGCTGTACAGTCCATAGGTTATACCGAAAGTGAATTTGCAAAGCTGGAGGAAAAACTGGCCGACCTTATTGATAACAAATAACACTACCCGTAAAGATAATCCCTGTTCTTGCCGGCACCGTGTTCCGGATCACTACTTTTTCGTATCTTTAGCTCATTAATTACCTAAAACCTCAGATATTAATCGAGCATGGACCCAGTAAAGCTGTCTTTTGAAGGATTAAGAATATCCTTCTTTGCAGCATCTGTGCTAAAAAATTAAGCTATGAAAAATATGATCGTATTTCTGTTTGCATTATTTGTTTTTTACACATCATTTTCACAAAAAACGCCGGATAATAATGCTATTTCCGCCATGCATTCCATATCGAGCCACGACCTGCTGGAGTATGTCAGCATACAATGTGATGAGCGCTATGAAGGGCGCCTGACGGGAACCGACGAATATATGGAGTGTGCTGAATGGCTGGCATCATTCTTTGATGACTGCGGACTTGAACCTGCCGGGGACAATAACAGCTGGTTCCAGTATTTTGACATAGCCTATACTACAGTGCAGCCCGATTGCGGACTGTCGCTGGAGCTGTCTGCAGGTAAAAACGGTACAGTGGAGAAACATTATGAATATATAACTGAGTATATGCCCGGATCAACCTCGGGTAAGGGCGTAATAGAAGCAGAAGTAGTATATGCCGGCTACGGCATAACAGCACCTGAACTGGGATATGATGATTATAAAGGTATAGATGCAGAGGGCAGGATAATACTCATTGAGCCTGAAGCACCCGTTAACCCTTCGGCAGGGGCTGAAGAATTCAATCCATGGAGGGAGCACTCCTTCCACCAGAAAAAATTGCATAATGCCGTTAAACACGGGGCTGCCGGCATGATATATAATTACGGCCCCATAGCCAATCCCAATAACGCATATGTTAAAGACTTTATCTATGTGCATGTTGGAGATTCCGTTGTCAGGGATATTTTCAGCGGAACCGGCAAAACCCATTCCGAAGTCAAAGGAGAAATAAGGGAAAAACTAAAGCCCCGCTCCTTTGCCACCGGTAAAAAAGTAAGCATAAAGATGAGCACCACCCATTATCCTGAGGGAAAAGGAGTGAATATCATAGGTCTGAAGAAAGGCACAGACCCTGAACTCAGCAAAGAGACCATAATAATAGGTGCCCACCTTGACCATCTTGGGAAATGCTATGAAATAATTCCCGGGGCAAATGATAATGCTTCGGCCGTAGCCGTGATGATGGCCGTAGCCAAAGCACTCAATGATTTTGATATAGAGCTGAAAAGGTCAGTCCTTTTCCTGTCTTTCGGAGCTGAAGAACAGGCTCTGCTGGGTGCAAAGAAATATATTAATGATCCCGTAAGGCCGTTGGAAAGCTCAGTACTGATCAATATGGACGGTGTTGGTGTAGGTGATAAAATAGGTATCACAGCAGGAAACGACTTTCCACTGTTATATGAAAGCTTCAAAAAGGGGAATGACAGCTATATACACCGCAGCATGAGACCGAACTCATTCTCAAACCTTGGGCGCCCTCGACTCGATGCAGCTATATTCCTCAGTGCAGGAATACCGTCGCTGAGTTTTTACACCTACGGATCAGAGTCATATTACCATATACCATGGGATAATATGGACTATATAAAGCCTGAGATTATGGAAGACATGGCGCAGCTGATGCTTCTTTCCATTATTGATCTTGCCGGTACGGATAAAAATATCAGGTAATAAAAAAACAGACAGGTATGTTTACCGGGCACAGTATCAGGTATAAGGGATCACTGGCAATACTCATAACTATTGTTCTGCTGGCCGCTTGCAATAAACAGGACGGTGTAATCAGATATACAAGGGGTGAATGGGATGAAGATACCCTGGGCTATCAAAGGATAGTTATTGAATGCAATACGGATGCTGATGCTGTATTTCTTGAAGTCCCCTGGCGCCGGCGCGACAGTGAACCATGGAATAAAGCTGTAATAATAACCGACGGGGAAGGGCAGGATGTGGTAAACAATAAAATATGCCTTTCATCAGATAACGAAAAGGGACGCTTTGTATTCCAGCCTGTAAAGGGTGCAGGTAAATATTTTATGTATCACCTGCCGGGGAAAATGGAGGGCCGCAGCAATTATCCCACCGTTAATTATCCTGCACCTGAACAGACCGCAGATAATGCCTGGCTGAAAATGCACAGGCTTAATGACAGTGCATCAGTGGCATCATTGCCCGCAGCCAGGGTTACGGCAATACAGTCAAGGAATGAATTCAACTCCTTCTGGCCTATGGAGGTGATAGCCACAGAGGATGAAGTAAGGGACTTGCTTGATGATAATCCTGATAAGACATACCTGGTTTTTCCCGAAGATCGCAGCCATTCTATAAGGATGAATGACTATTTGCCCCTCAGATGGGTCAGGGAGGGCCCTTCCGGCATTATTGAAGGGAAGGCATTAAGGGGTGAATTTTTTACATTCCAGCTTGGTCTCTATTGTAAAAAAGAAGGGATTGAAGATATTGATATAAGCTTTTCAGGTCTCAACGCCGGCAGAAACAGGCTTATTATCCCTCCTGACAGTATACATTCATTTAACACGGGGGGTACAGGCTGGAACGGGCAGCCTTTCAGGAAAAAGGTCACTGTGGCTGAAGGAATGGTACAGCCTCTCTGGTTTGGCTTTCTGATACCGGAAAATACAGAAGCAGGAAAGATAAAAGGGCATGTAATTATCAAACCTGCAGGACATAAGCCCGAGACACTGAAAATACAGATAAGTATATCTGACAGGCTTATCCATAACCACGGAGATGATGACCCGGAGATGATGACGCGCCTCAGGTGGCTTAACTCAAAAATGGCTCTTGATAATGAGATTACTTATCCCTTTATGCCTGTTGAAAAAGAAGACAGATCCCTTAAAATAACCGGCAGACAGGTAGATATAGGCTCCGGCGGATTGCCTTCAAGATATATCAGCTGGTTCAACCCTTCAAACACTGCGCTGGAGGAAGAAGGAGAAAATGTTCTGGCTTCCCCCATAACACTGAGTATTTACCGCGCAAACCGATCGAAGATATATTTTGTAAATGAAGAGCCCGTATTTGAGAGAAACGGACCGGGTCAGTACAGATGGCAGGCAGTGAGCAGGAGTGCTGCCATGGAGATGAGAACAGAGGGCACTCTTGAATTTGACGGCTTTTCATCACTGAGGATAAGCATAAAAGCAAATACTGAGATTGAACTTTCCGATATCAGGTTATCCATGCAGCTGAGAAAGAAGTTTGCGGAATATATCATGGGACTGGGAATGCAGGGAGGCGAAAGACCATATTACCTTAACTGGAAATGGAACAGGATGAAGCACCAGGAGGGAGCATGGATTGGCGGTGTTAACGGGGGCATTCAGTTTGCTCTGCGCGACGATAATTATGAAAGGCCGCTTAACACTAACTTCTACCGGGAAAAGCCTCTTGTTATGCCTGAAAGCTGGTATAATGAAGGGAAAGGAGGTATAAATATCAGCTCCGGAAACAGAACTGCAATGGTAAACTGTTACAGCGGCAGCCGCATAATGAAAGAAGGTGATGAACTTGTTTTCAGGGTAAATCTGCTGTTCACCCCATTTAAACTGCTTGACACAGATTCACAATGGAATACAAGATTCTGGCACCGTTACGGGAACCTGGACTCCATCCAGGCCCGGGGAGCCAAGGTAGTGAATGTTCACCATGCCACTGAGATCAACCCATGGATTAATTACCCTTTCCTGGAACAGGAGAAAATGAAGGATTATATTGATAAGGCCCACGACAGGAATATGAAAGTTAAAATATACAATACCATACGTGAACTGTCGAACAGGGCACCCGAACTTTTTGCCTTAAGAAGCCTCGGGCATGAGATTATCAGTCCGGGTCCGGGTAACGGCTTTAACTGGCTGCAGGAACACCTTGTTGACGATTATATTGCAGGCTGGTTTGTGCCGGAATATAAAGATGCTGCCATTATCAATTCAGGCATGTCCAGGTGGCATAATTATTATGTGGAAGGCATCAACTGGCTGAGTAATAATATGGGCATAGACGGACTGTATCTGGATGATATTGCTTTTGACCGCACAACAATGAAACGTGTAAGAAAGGTTCTTGACAGGAACAGGGACGATGCAATAATAGACCTTCATTCAGCCAACCAGTATAATGTGCGGGACGGATATACAAACAGTGCAAACCTGTATATGGAACATTTTCCCTATGTTGACAGGTTATGGTTCGGTGAATATTTTGATCCCGGTCTGCCACCTGCTTCATGGCTTGTTGAAATGTCAGGTATACCCTTCGGTATTATGGGTGAGATGCTTCAGGACGGAGGCAACCAGTACCGCGGACTCTTATACGGCATGACATCACGTGCTCCCTGGTCCGGCGATCCCTCCAATATATGGGAACTCTTCGATGAATTTGATATCACAGGTTCTGTCTTTACAGGCTACTGGTCGGATGACTGCCCGGTATCAACAGGCTACAGGCAAGCCCCTGCCACTGTCTACTTAAAGGAAAAAAGAATGCTGGTGGCCATTGCCAGCTGGTATGATGAGCATAAAGAACTCTGGCTTAATATTGACTGGAACAGGGCAGGGATAGACAAAAACAAAGCTGTTATCAGTGCTCCCTTTATCAGGGATTTCCAGGAGGAGCAAAGTTTCAGCCTATGGGACAGGATACCTGTTGATCCCGGAAAAGGAATAGTGCTTATCATAGAGGAAAAAGAACAGGACACTACAGCCGGATAAGAAAAAAGGGTGGACCCGCCGAAGCGGGACTCACCCCTGTCCATGATAACACCAGAACCTGACATGAACACATCAAAGACTGGTGCTTATTGTTTTATGCTGCATGAGAGGCTCAGAAAAGCCTGGCTATCCTCTTGTTAAAAATCAATAGTACAATAAGTACCACGCTCCACTGGAAGATGCAAGACATAAACGAATAGGCACTGAAAGGATTATACCATTCGCCCGGAATGAATGACTGTGATAACCACCAGAAAAGTAATATTATAGCGGCCACCGGTATAAAGTAACTTATCACATACGTCCACCAACTACCTATCCTGCGTGTTGTCTCCGATTCATTGATCTCCAGCCTGATCTTCTCTGTACCCTGCCTTATTATCAGGAAGGCTATCAGGGCACCTGATATCATCAGGGCAATACCCCATACAAAGTCCTGGTTACTCAGGAAATTAAGGTTGCGTGCCGAGGGTATGCCAAAGAGAAAGACTGCAATAACAATAATGGCTATTGCCCTGTTACGCTTCAGTCCTGTGTCAATCAGCACTCTTGCAGGCAGCTCAAGCTGGGCTATAAGCGAGGAAAAGCCTGCAAAGGTAAGACCCAGGAAGAACAGTATTGCCAGCAAACCGCCCCCCAGCATTTTCTCAAATAGCTGGGGCATCCATATAAAAGTAAGTCCGGTTGACGCCGGTCCGCTTGTTTTCATTATATCAAGCACCTCGGGACTGCTCATGCCCATCTCGTGTTTGAGAACTGCGAAAACAGTGCCGAAGATCATTATACCTGACAGTATGGATACCGTGTTATTCCCAATACCGGTGAGAAAAGCATTGCCAACCGCCCCATGCTCTTTCTTCATATATGCGGCATAGGTAAGAAATAAGCCCCAGCCTGCACCTGTATCCCACGCATTCTGAGTTAATGCATCAAGCCATATCCCCGGTGTACCAAGCTGGTCCCACTGTGGCCTGAACAGGTAAGCCAGTCCTTCTCCTGACCCTGGCAGGGTAATAGCCCTTATAACGCTCAGGATAACAATAACAAGCAGGGCAGGAATAAGTATCTTGTTTACTTTCTCTATGGAGTTTATACCTTTCCATATAGCCAGGGCACCAAAAGCAACAGCTATAAGATGTGTCAGCAGAGGCCACACACTGCCCTGGTATGATTCCCATATGATAATAGCCGACTCGAAATCCGAAGGCAGGGGATTGGTAAGCATATAAACAAAATAATATATACACCAGCCCACCACCACAGTGTAAAAGAAGGTGATAAAAAGTGGTACAAGAGCCACAAAGGAACCCATCCATGCAAATTTCCTGCCCACTCCCTTAATAAAAACACCCACAACGCCCGACCTGAATTTACGGCCTGAAGCATATTCTGCTATAATAAGAGGAATGCTCCAGAGGAAAAGGAAGCACACCCAGGCTATCAAAAAGGCACCGGCTCCTTCCTCGCCGGCATTCTGAGCGGCTATGCGTGGAAAACGCCATATATTGCCCGTTCCCACGGCCACACCCATCGCACTTAAAATAAGACCCCATCTGCTGGCAAACCTCTGCCCTGTTGACTTGTCTAGAATCTTTGCCATTCCTTCTATTCGCTTATAAGGTTAAGGTATTCATTTGCCAGTTCTGTGTCGTCTTCTTTCAGTCCGGATATAAGGGTTACCAGGCCCGGACTCCATTCGATATATACATAACCATTATAACCGTCTTTGAAACTGAATTTGCCGCCAGGACTGTCGCCCGGTGAGAGTTCATATCTGGAAAGATATTTTTCAAGCATCTCCCTGTTTTCCCTATCCGTCATTTCAGTAAAAAGATATATTGTAAAACGCTTATCGTCAACCTGGTAATTTGCCCTGAAAGCATTCTCCATGAATTCATGACCCATCACATTATCCGCTATGTACATCTCCGAATATTCCTGCTTTCCTTTCCCAGGAAAAAGATCCAGTGCTGCAGGAAATTCATCTGCACCATCCAGCATGGCTTCAGTTTTAACAGCCAGATCTTCCATGGCTGACAGTATGCGTTTATTATCAGAATATGTTGTAAGCTTAACATAATACTCACCTTTAAGGAAGTGTATCAGTCCCTTTTCCTTATATCCCTGTACACCCAGGTCAAAAAAATCATAGGAGGGAGCCCTTTCCATGGCATAGATACCAAAAGCCAGGTTCTCACTGGCATGATGATATATCTCCAGCTTAATACTGTGCTTGCCCTTACTGTAATCAGCAATATGCAGGTCCGAGAAACCAAGGGCATTATAACTGTCGGCACCCCCGTTAATATAATCCCACAGGTTATCAGGTGTATAAACGGGATAGCTTTTATCAATATCGAAACCTTTCAGTTCAGGAAATTCAATATCCTGTGCACTGCCTGCCGTAAATGGCATAACAGAAAGAGCAAGGAGAAGAGTCATCATCCTCCATATTTTTTTCTCAGTCATATACTTAAGAATTAATATTTAATTATTAAAAATAAAATTACAATTACAATATAAGCCCGTTACCAGCCTCTCCCATAGTCATTTTTAAACCTTTGCTTCCTGACTTTCTGTGCTCACCATCTTTCAGCCAGCCCATAAACCCCTCCCCTGTTCAGGCTCACAAAACAATCCTGCCTTTTATGAACTTATTCCGCCTGGCTTATAAAATCGCGGGGCACAGCTGCCAGCCGGCTAATATCAGCAATTTTTGCTGGGATATCAAATCCTTTGCTGCAATTATCTATACCACAATCGCTGCAGTCAACACATGGATCGGAGCCTGTCTCAAGATCGGAAAGCAGGCTGTATGCCTTCTCCATATTGCTATATCCGTAGGCATACATATAAGCCCTCATCAGGTCAGGTACCGGCAAGGAATTTTTGCACTTATCGAGACAGTTATTGCAGGTAGTACAAAACAGTCCGGGCTCATTTCCGGCTATCATTATATCCTGTCTTTCCTTATCGGACATATTGAGATCAACCATCACAGCAAGGTTTTCCTCAAGCATATCAAAAGAAGTCATGCCCGGAATAGTTGTACAGATATCCCTGTTTTGCAGCGACCATTTCAGTGCGGCTGTGGTATTGACCGGCTTTGTCTTTTCCCTGTCGAAGTAAGCACCGGCCATGGTCTTCATAGCCACCACACCTATGCCTGATTCTGCAGCCCTCTTAATAGCAGGCTCCAGCTTATCCAGGTAATCCAGGTTAAAATTATATCGTGTAAGCACCACATCCCAGAAACCGGCTTCAACCATAGCATCTATCACCTCCGGTTCATTGGTATGCGTGGAGATGCCTATATGCCTGACCCTTCCCTCCTTCTTTAACTTTTTCATGGCACCTGTTATCTCCTTATGATTGGCCATCTCAACGGAAGATACTGCGTGAAGGTATAGAATGTCAACATAATCCATTTGCAGTCTTTCCATACTTTCTTCAAATTTCTTCATAAAATCCTCCACCGTTGTCTGTTCCGTAGGAAGACCAGTGCGTCTCTCCTCGCCTGCCGGCTTAACCTTGGTGGCCAGTGTGAAAGAATCCCTCGGGTAATCCCTGAACACCTCTCCCAGCATCTTTTCATTCTGACCTCCCTGGTAACCATTGGCCGTATCAAAATGTGTCATTCCATTCTCAATGGCGGCTCTGACGAGACTGGGATTATCAGCTCTCATAACGCCCATACTGACAACAGGTACCTTTATACCTGTCTTCCCAAGTGTACGGTGAATAATATCATCCTTACCTCCTGGTGCTGGCAGTATTGAATAAGCCCCGCTGCTTGCAGCCATAAATGTTGCAGCGCCGGCAGCACCTGTGCGTAAAAAATTCCTGCGATCAATCTTTTTCAATGGTTTCATATATATCATGTTTTTATTAATTTATTCTGATTACCGTAATTCTTTTTCTGCAATTCTATATATTTCTCTGCAATTCCAAATAAAGGTCCTCTCCAGTTCAGTCAGACCGCTTCAAAGCAGGCCATTCAATGATAATCCCGGCCGTCAAAATAAAAATTATAAAAAAAAATAACTGATATTATTACTATCATAAAGATACTACTGTTTAAATTTTGCAAAATATAAGAAAAATTACATTAACTATGGACCTTCAGCCATCTCACATTCGTCATTTAACAAAATTTAAGGTAATTTTGTGGACGAAAATTATTCAGTTGTGAGAGAGTTACACAGGCTTATAAACCAGGGAGAGAGTCAGGTACTTGATTTTAAGTATTGTATATCTGATTCAAGGAAGATAGCAAAAACACTGGCCGCCTTTGCGAATACTGATGGGGGGAAATTACTGATAGGTGTTCGCGACAACGGGAGCATAGCCGGCGTACGCAGCGATGAAGAGTTTTATATGATAGATGCGGCCGCCAGTCTGTTCTGTTCCCCGCCCGTTAAATATACGGTAAGCCAGCACCAGACAGAGGGAAGATCAGTGCTTGAGGTTGCTATTGAAAAATCAGATATACGTCCGGTCTGTTCAAAGGATGAATCAGGAAGATGGATAGCCTATACCAGGAAAGATGACCAGAACCTGGCCATTAACAGTGTCATCCTGAAAGTATGGAAAAAAGAGAACAGGAAGGACGGACTGTTTATAAAAGTAAGGAAACCCGAGATTATTCTTTTTGATTACCTGCGTAATAACGTTGACATCACACTTTCCAAATTCAGGAAACTGTCAAAATTACCGGTATATAAAGCCGAAAACATACTTTCAGACCTGATAACCTGCGGCATCATCGATTATGAAATCACAGAAAAAGGATGCAGGTATTTTGCAGGCGGGGATATTGATCAAAACCCTCCGGAGAGTTATTTACGCTACTGATTCCGGCTATTGACTTTATGCTATTACAGGCTCTCACAATTTTGCAGAAAGGGATTTTTTTGCTATCTTTGTAATGCATTACAGAAAATCGCATATATCTGATTTTCAATCCTTTACAAACGCACAAAACAAGCAGAACAATATGCAATTATTAGAAAAAATAGAAAAAATAAATATCCCCCCGAGGTCAGTTATCTTATTGGACCGCTTAATGAAAGAGAATCCTGGGCTTAAGAATATTATAAGCGATACCGCAACACCCATTGAAGCCAACAAAAAGGTTTATGACTGGGTTTACGGATGGATGGAAGACGGCCATAAGGATGCTCTCGATTATTTCATGTATAAAACAAGGGGCAGAGAGGCATATGAGGCACTCAGCTGGCAGGAAGTAGGTGCCATAAGAATACTTGATTATATCAATAATGCAGGAAAGGAATTTGAGAATCTGAACAAAAAGATTAAAAAATCAGTATCCGATCCAGTCAGGCTTGTATGGTTAGCCTGGCACAAGGGTAAAGGAGGTGGTAAACCCGAATTCTTCTGGGATATGATACACCTGTTTCGCCAGTTCACAGGTTCGGAGAAAAGGATAAAGCCTGATAAGGACCAGGTACTGGAGTGGATGTCGAGGCATTTTACGGGACTGGATGAAGAGATAATAAGCATCAGGGAAGAGAATAAAGAAAGGATATTAAAAATTATCATCAAAAATATTGATGAGGGAAAGATCAGCAGCAGCAGGTTCAGCTTCCCTGTCGGTATATCACCGAAGCAAAAATATGAGATGGCCCTGGAGTGGTGGGAAGATCACCGTTTTCATCTTAAGTTTGCGGTGAGGACGCCTGAACTACTGAACGAGATGCTTGACTACTCACTTGACACGGACACCATGTTCCGCATGGAGGAGGCCAAGGAAGCAGGCATTCCCTTCTTTGTCAATCCCTATTACCTTTCACTGATCAATGTCAATGCACCCGGATCTGTAAGGAAAGCAGACCTTGCAATACGTGATTATGTATTATACAGCCGTGAACTTATTGATGAGTTCGGAAGTATCATAGCATGGGAGAAGGAAGATAAGGTTGAACCGGGCAAACCCAATGCTGCAGGATGGCTGCTGCCCAACAGTTATAATATACACCGCCGCTACCCTGAGGTAGCCATACTGATTCCCGATACGGTAGGCAGAGCCTGCGGTGGATTATGCGTATCATGCCAGAGGATGTATGATTTTCAGAATGGCAGGTTAAATTTTAATCTCAGCAAACTGAAACCTGATGAAACATGGAGGGAAAAACTGCCATGGCTTATGGAATATTTTGAGTCGGACAGCCAGCTGAGGGATATACTTATTACAGGTGGTGATGCCTTTATGAGCTCTGACAGGTCAATGAAGCAGATACTGGATGCTGTATACCGGATGGCACTGAAGAAAAAGGAAGATAATGAAAAGCGGGAAGATGGGTTGAAGTATGCTGAAATGCTCAGGGTAAGGCTTGGAACAAGACTTCCTGTATACATACCATACCGCATCACGGATGGACTGCTGTCAGTGCTTGTTGATTTCAAGAAAAAAGCATCACGTATCGGCGTCAAACAGTTTATAATACAAACACATTTTGTATCCCCCATGGAGATAACCCCTGCGGTGAAAGAAGCAGTTCAGAAACTTAATTCAGCCGGTTGGATAGTAGTTAACCAGATGGTTTTCACTGCAGCTGCCTCAAGAAGAGGGTATGCCGCAAAGCTCAGGCAAACACTTAACAGTGTGGGCATACTGCCATATTATACCTTTACTGTAAAAGGTTTTATGGAGAACTATCATAATTTCGCCACAAACGAGCGCGCCATACAGGAGCAGAGTGAGGAGAAATTTTTCGGCAGGATACCTGACCAGGAGCAGGATACTATAAGAGATATGCCATTCCATGCAGAAAACACAGTGTCAGAACTTGAAAATATTATGAAAAGACATGATCTGCCCTTCCTCAGTACGGACAGGAATGTAATGAACCTCCCGGGCGTGGGCAAAAGCCTTACATTCAGGACTATAGGTATTACAAGAAGAGGCAGGAGGATACTCGAATTTGATCATGACTCCCACAGGACACACTCTCCAATCATTAATAAGATGGGAAAGGTACATATTATTGAGTCAAAGCCGGTTAAGCATTATATCGACCAGATGAAATCCATGGGCGATGATCCTGAAGATTACAAGGATGTATGGGGTTATTCGATGGGTGAAACCGAGTCGCGTTCCCCGATATTTGAATACCCTGAATATGACTTTGTGACAACCGGGGAAGTGACCAACCTGGAGATATAAAGCATTATCTATGACCTACCGGCGGAATGAATATGGACAGGACCGGTAATTCTTTCCGGTCTTTTCCTGGAAAGCCGGTATAATCATGACATCTGAAGAACCGAAGTCCGGATCAGGAAGAAATTCTTATGCCCATAATAAGTATATCATCAACCTGCTCCATATCCCCCATCCAGTCAAGAAGGCGTTTATCCAGCAGATCTTTCTGCTGCTTTACAGGCACACCCTGAATATCAAGTATAAATTTTTTAAGATTCTTCTTCAGGAATTTACGGCCGTAATCACCACCGAACTGATCACTATAGCCATCTGAGAAAAGATAATATGTAGCCCCTTTCTCCAGCTTCTGACTATGCATCGTAAAGGATTGTCCCATGCGGCTTGATATGCCTATAGGCATGCGGTCTGCATCAATGGTCTCAAGCATATATTCACCATTGCTTAATTCACCCCTGTCTTCCTCCAGCTCACCCTTGCGGTATTTCTCTTTCTCCTTATCGCTCAGCGGCCTTACCTTCCAGCAAGGGTTATAAGCACCTGAAAACTCTATCTTCTCCTCCTTATTATTAATAACGAGGATACCCATATCCATACCGTCTTTTGTCTCCTCGTCATCCTCGCCCATCTGCTTAAGTGAGGCTGTGACATGGGTTCTCAGGGTGTTCAGTATCTCATCTGTATTGGTATAATCGGATTTGTTTATGATCTCATCAAGAAAAGATATCCCCAGTATGCTCATAAAAGCTCCTGGAACACCATGTCCAGTACAGTCGGCTGCAACAATAAAGAGTCGCGGACCTTTCTCCGATATCCAGTAGAAATCGCCGCTCACGATATCGCGTGGTTTGAAAAGTATAAAATAATCATCAACCTTACCCTTCAGTGATCCTTCTGCGGGCAGTATGGCTCTCTGTATCCGGCTGGCATAATGGATACTGGCCTCAAGCTCTTCCTTTTGCCGCACCACTTCCTTTGTCCTCTCTGCTACAATACCCTCCAGCCTGATATTCTCATGCAGTAGCCTCCGGGTATAAAGCTTGATAATCAGGTACACCAGCAATACAGCCAGTATCATATATCCGATGATAGCTGTTATTGACAGGTACCATGGCCTGAGAACCACAAACTTATATTCTGCTGTACTTCCCTCTGAGCCGGTAATATCCCGTGACCTCACCATGAATTTATAGCTGCCGTTTGGCAGATTGGTGTAATCACGGTAATTGGCATAATCCCAGCGCGACCATTCCCTGTCGAAACCCTCCAGTTTATAGCTGTACCTTATACTGTCTTCCACCAGGTAAAATGGAGAGGAGAAAAAGAAAGAGATATCATTTTCAGAATAATTTATCTCCGGAATATTTTTATCTGTCTGAAAAGCTGAAGGAATAATTTTACCACCATTGCGCCCGGAATAAAACGACCCGCCGAAAATAATTGAATCATTATTTATCACAACCCTGCGGATAAGGGTGTTAGTTGTACTGTGTTCTGCATCAAGACTTTGTTTATCAACAATAAAAAGCTGCTTGGACTTGATTATCCAGACATGACCATCAAAAAAACCCATATCAGGTGTGGTGGTATTGGGAAGCAGGGAAAAGGGCTTATGTATAAATTTCTTTTCTTCTTCCTTATTTTCCGGATAATAATAAGTCATATTCCGGGGCTTGTGAGTGCCGAACCAGAGACCACCTTCAGGGTCTTCATATACTAATGAAACGCCTGTACCCGCTGGCAGCTCATCACCCGTAAAGGTCGTATCATTAACAAAAACTTCATTGTCATAATCATATGACATCATCCCCTCGTCAGTGGAAATCACCAGCTTATCCCCTATCCTGTTAAGCATATGCACGGACGATGCAATTCCATTGTCCTGCTTCATCCTGGTACAGACAGTATCCTGATCCGATATTTCAAGGCGGTACAGTGCTGATGGATCATCAGTAAGAAACCATATCTGTCCGTTTATGTCTTCTGTAATTTTGTTTGCAATGCCTTTAATCACATTCTCACTGTCAGAATCAGTAAATGACACCTTATTCCTGAATACCCATTTCCCCCCGGTGTATTTCATAAACTGAATTCCTCCTTTTTCAAGGCCGATAGCCACAAGGGCGGGATTTGATTCCATCTGGTACAGATCCCTGACATACAGGCCTTCCTCACCCTTATCCAGCCTCCTTAGAGTAGTACCGTCGTAACTGTACAGTCCGCTTATTGTACCTATTAATAAAAGATCAGTGCCTGTATATTTAAAATTCAATAAGGGAAAAGTCTGGTTTGTATAACCTTCCAGCTTTGAAAAGCCATAGCCCACGTCAGTCTCAAAACTTTTTATCACCCCGGCATCATTTGAAAGGTAAAGATCGCCTTTATAGGTACATATCTCATTCAGTGCATAATTATACCATTCGGATATATCTATTACCTTATAGGGCAGTCCAAGGTAAACCTTGCTGATATAGCCCCAGTTGGTCATCCATAAAACCGGGAATCCATTATTGGGGTCAGGGTAGATGGCATAGATCTGGTCATCCATCAGCCCGGAATTGCCTGTATTTATCCTCTCCAGGAAAACACCGCCGGTATCAAAGATATAAACTCCGTTGGTGGTTGTACTTACGGCAAAGCGGTCGCCCGGCAATGCCACCCCCTGGTAAAGCTTATATTCCCTGAGCTCGCGGTTAAGCTCTGCATCTATAATATCCTCATTCACCTCTCCTGTGAGATAGTTATATAAAATAATACCTTTGTTATAGGTGCCTACGAGCAGTTCGCCTTCCTCCCTGCCGTGAATAACACTGCGCACAAGCGTATAAGCAAAAAAATCACCCCCTTCCATTGGTATAAGTTCATTACCTTTCAGTTCAACAAGACCGGCTGTATTATCACCTGCTATTATTCGTCCGTCAACCTTCCATATCAGATTTACTGTCCTGTACGATTCCGAATGATCAATTATATTAAGATTCCCGGATTCAGGGTAGTAGACAAAAAATTTCTTATTAGTAGAATATATAACGCTGTCCCCATCAACAAGGATGCTGTAAACAACCCCCAGATTATCAGCTTCGGCTGAATCCAGCCGGGTCAGTAAGGAAGTATAAGCCATTTGTCCTTTACTGTCAGGGCTCAGGTATCCGAACTCGGAAGCCGCTCCCACATAAATATAACCCGCTGAATCGGTCTCCAGTGATAATACCCTCGGGTTATCCGGTATTTCTATTCGTGCCCAGCTGTGGCCGTCATATGTGATAACACCATTATCCTGGTTACCGAAATACATGACCCCCTTGGAATCCCTGACTATACACCAGTTCTGTTCAACCCCGGGTGTATTCATGGTACTGTAATTAAAAACCTGTCTTTCACCGCCCTTAAACTCCTGGGCTTCAGCCTTATGAGATAACAGCGAGAACAATACTGCAATAAAAAGCATAAGAATATGCCTGATTGTCATTTTATTAATTATTATCTTAATGTATTATTGCTCCTGATAAAATTATGAATTATAAAGATACAAATATCATTATATTATCATAATCAGCTTCTGTTTTTAATATTAAACAAATTTGGTATATTGTCTTCCGATTTAGGTTAATTAATTCACAGCAGGTAATTTTGGGTATCGCCAGGTACATAATATTGATTCTGTTACCTCTGTTATTACCGTCTGAAGAGGTTTCCGGCCAGCCATCACCACTGACCGGCAACCAGGATATTGCCTCATCCACCCTGCGGGTTATATCAGAACAGAATGATGGAATGGACCTTTCATATAATTCCGGCAGCTATGGATTCAGTGAAATACGAGTGGATGAGGACGGTTACTCAAGACTCATGCTTGCCAACCACTCCCATACCAGCAGTCCGGGTAAACCCGAACTACCGGTAATGACAAGGCTTATTGATTTTGACAGGGCCAGGGATGCCCGTATCATAATAAGCAATGTTATAAGTATAAGAAAAAATCTTGAGGATATGGCCGTCTTTGACAGGCTGTACCCCAGCCAGCACTCAGTCACCAAGAACCAGGACCCACAGGACAAACCTTTTGTTATTGACAGAGAAATATATAACTCTGACAGGCCCTATACCAGGGATACCGTGATTATTGAAAGGATAGGCACCATGAGGGGTAAAAGCATAGGACGGCTGGAAATCAACCCCGTAATCTACCATCCGGGAGAGAAATATCTTGATATCATCCTTTCAATGGATATTAGAATTGAATATGTAAAACCTTATATGCCGGACGGTAAAGAAAAGGGAAGCTACTCATATACTTTTGATGAGCTGATGTCCAAAGGCCTTATTAATTACAACTCAGATGATGTGGTGCCCGGATTCTCCCTTGCAGCAGCCGGTATGGTGATAGTATCAGATACATCAATGAAAAAACACCTGCGGCCGCTTGTTGAATGGAAGACAAGAAAAGGCTTCAGTGTAACAGAGCTGTACATAGGAGAGAACGGGCTGGAAAGAAGTTTCAGCGATATTAAAGACAGCCTCAGCTATATATATAATAATGCCACCGCTGACAATCCCGCTCCCACCTACCTCATCCTGGCCGGCGACCTTAATTTTATACCTGCATCGGAAGGCACAGGCTACCTGACAGATATGTATTATGCCGAATTTGACGGAGGAGGTGATTTTATTCCTGATATGTTCACAGGCAGACTGCCGGCAAAAGACAGCAGCCAGATGAAAGCAATAGTGAATAAGATAATACAGTATGAAAGTTTCCTGTTTGGCGACAGCATCACACATTTCAAAAAGGCTGTGGCTTTTACCGGGCTGGATGGAGGCTGGTTTAAGCATATGGACGGGCAGGTTAATTATGCCGGACGCTATTTTGAAACCAACCCGTATGAGACGGAGGCTTACGTTTTCAACCACGAGTCCAGTGATTCCGTCAGGAATGCACGTTACGACTCACTCAAAGTAATGATGAAAGAAGGTGTGGGTTTTATTAATTATACCGGTCATGGCACAGCAACAGAATGGATGCATACAGGCATAGACCACTCTTTTGCCGGTAACATGGATAATAATTCACGTTACCCAGTCATTATCAGTAATGCCTGCCTGACAGCCAATTACAGTGATGAAGACTGCCTGGGATCCAGCATGGTAAGGGCAGTGGACAGGGGGGCGCTGGCTTTTATAGGCAGCAGCAATGATACATACTGGGATTCGGACTATTACTGGGCGGTAGGAGCCGGTGCGGTGGTGTCCAATCCTGACTATGATGAAACGGGACTGGGATTTTATGACAGGCTGTTTCACATTAACGGTGAAACGCCATCCGACTGGTACACTACCATGGGCCAGATAATGTTTGCAGGTAATATGGCCGTATCATCCAGCAGCAGCTCATATAAACAGTATTACTGGGAAAATTATGTACTGCTGGGCGATCCCTCGCTGTCGCCATACATAGGCACACCTGAAATTATCACGTCTAAAGTACCCGATACCATACCACCATCACTTAGATCATTAAATATTGAAACACTGCCTTTTGCATATGCAGGATTATCAGCGGCTGACAGCCTGTGGGACGGAGGCCATGCTTCCTCTTCCGGGTCACTGTACCTTGAGCTGCCGCAGCTTGAGAAAGATTCTTCACTGCTGGTAATTAGCCGGCAGAACGGTATCCCCATGATCAAAACAATATATTTTGAAGAATCAGACACGGCCTGGCTGAGCATAAATGATGTAAGTGTACAGGACCTTGAAGCTAATAATAACGGGCAGGCCGATTATAATGAAACGGTATCTCTGGACATTGAGCTTCAGAATGCGGGTAATGCAGCAGCTGATAGTGTATATATGAAAGTATCCTCAGCTTCCGGATACCTGGAAATAGTAAGTGACTCCCTGTATATAGGCAGCGTGGGAGGCAACAGCGAAAGCATAGAGACAGGCTTTGATATATTTGTGGCCGACAGTATACCCGACCTGGCGCTGGCGGGACTACAAATAGAGCTCTGTTACAATGGCAATACGAGCAGTCACACCACCGATATCACCCTCCATGCCCCTGAACCGGCTATACTTAACTGCGTGGTTGATGATACACTGCAGGGCAACGGCAACGGTCTGGCCGAGGCAGGTGAAAGGGTAAAGATAGTGTTCAGGGTGCTTAACCAGGGCAGCAGTCCCGCGTCAGGCAATCTTATTATCAGTAATATATCAGCTTATCTCAGTTTCGATGCAACAGTACTTTTCACCGGCGTAATGAATCCCGGCATCACTAAAGAAATTGAAGTGTTTGCCGATATAAGCGCGGACACACCTGAATCAACCGAACTGAGCTTTGATACCGAACTGCTATGCACGCCTTACAGCACAATCAGGTCATTAAGTATCATAGCCGGCAAAACGACCGATGACTTTGAACTACAGAACTTCACCACCTTCCCCTGGGATAACAGCAGTGATCATCCATGGATTATAAGCGATGAAGGAGCGCATAGCAATATGTATGCCGCACGTTCAGGCATTATAGGCCATAACGGGGAATCGGTTCTAAGCATACAACTTAATATGCCTGAAGATGACAGCCTCAGGTTCTGGTTTAAGGTGTCATCGGAAAAAGGCTACGATTTTTTCAGCTTCATGCTCAATAACGAATTAAGCCTGCCTGACAGTGCACTGATAATACCTTTATCAGGTGAGACTGACACAGTTGATATGATAAAACAGTCGGGCGAGACAGGATGGAAGGAGGCGGTGGTACCTCTTAAAAAGGGAGTGCACCTGTTGAAATGGGTTTATGAAAAAGACGGTTCGGTTAATCTTGGTGATGATGCTGCCTGGATTGACCTGGTGCGCTTCCCCGAGCATTCATTTATACAGTCGGCAATAAGCCTTAACAGGATTAAATCTCCCGAGCAGGGAAAGAGCTATGATGATGAGGTATTATCTGTTGAGCTGTGCAACCTGGGACGCAACACCATCAGCTCCCTTTCATTGGGCTATATTGTTAATGAATCAGCCGCGGTGCATGAAACCTTTAACACCGATTTCAGTCCGGGCGACACCCTTGAAGTATCTTTCTCACAGACCATTGACATGTCATTCGCCGGCACATACAATATCAGTGTCTTTATTACCCAGCCTGATAATTACTTTAAGGAGGACACCCTCCGCATCACCATTATGAACACAGATATAGGAGAAATTATCAGCGATGATAAACGCTTTGTTATTGCACCCAACCCGGTAAGGGACAATACTATCAGAATACTGTGTTATGATCACTTTGATGATAATATGCTAACGGTATATAATTCATCGGGCACAATGATCTATAAAAAACATATCAAACATATTGCCGCAGGCCAGGTAATAACACTGAATCCCGGACAGCTGACCAGGGGAAGCTATATCCTGAGGATAAGAACCGGTAATGATGATTACGTTTACCGTTTCCTCAGCCTCTGACAAACCCACCATAAATACTTCCCCTTATTAAAGCCTGTTTATAATCCCTGGTTTATTATATTTGTATAAAAAAATACCTTATGAGTGATTATATACCAGCACGGGAAGATGCCGTTAAGCTTTTCAAAAAATATAATAAATCAGAAAGCCTCTATAAGCATGCCCTGGCCCTTGAAGGGGTAATGCGTTATATGGCCCGGAAAAATGGTGAAGACCCTGACAAATGGGGCATTATCGGTTTTATCCATGACCTTGATTACGAAATGTATCCTGAGCAGCATTGCAGTAAAACAGAAGAGATACTGAAGGAAAACAACTGGCCGGAAGATTATATCAGGGCTGTTATGAGTCACGGCTGGGAAATAGTCACCGATATAAAACCCGAAAGCAGGCTCGAGAAGACCCTCTATGCCATGGATGAGCTTACGGGACTGGTAACAACCACTGCCCTTGTGCGCCCTTCAAAGAGCGTAATGGACATGAAGGTTAAGTCGGTAAAGAAAAAATGGAATGATAAACGTTTTGCTGCCGGTGTTGACAGGTCAATAATAGAAAAAGGGGCAGCAATGCTTGAAACAGAGCTGCCCGAATTAATTCAGGACTGCATTAACGGCATGCGTGAGGTGGCTGATGATATAGGATTAAAAGGTAATCCGCAGCAAGACTCCTGACTCATGCCTTTAAGCCTGCAGGTTCATCTGTCACCTGTGGCCCTGAAGTCCACATAGCCCGGGGTCTATTACACCCGCCGTCTTACAGTTCCTTTATCCTGATATTCCTGAACCAGACATCGTCACCATGGTCCTGGAGGCCTATATAACCTTCTTTTGCAGGGTCAACAAATTCCGGCCAGTCGGCAAATTTTGAATCGGCCACCATATCTTTCCACTGGTCGGTCCAGAGATGGTATTCAAGTACTTCCTCTCCGTTCTGGTAATGTACCACGGTGCCTTTATAGACCAATATTTTCACCTTGTTCCATTCACCGGCAGGCTTTGTGTTCTGAGGATCAGCCGGTATAAGGTCATATAAGGCACCTGCCTTCCTGTTACCGTCCTCACCCAGTTTGGCATCCGGATGCTTTTCGTTATCCAGTATCTGCATCTCCGGGGCAGACATGTATATGGGCTTGTCTTCGAGCTCCTGTGCCAGGTAGAAAATACCGCTGTTCCCTCCTTCTGATACCTTCCATTCCAGTGATAGTTCAAAATTATCATATTTCTCCCTGGTAATAATATCACCTCCCTGTCCGCCTGCCTCACCCTGGCCTGAACCAATGCAATGCAGGGTGCCGTCAACTATCTCCCATCCCTCCTCAGGGAAGTCTTCCTGTCCGTAGCCCCTGAAATTTTCGGTTGATGTTCCGTCAAAAAGGATTGTCCATTCTTCTTCACCCATAGCGGTTTCTTCTTTTTCTTTATCGCCATTGCCTGAGCCACAAGATGCGGCCACTGCAGCAATAATCATTAATAAAATGAGTTTTTTTGCAATTTTCATATCAATCAGTTTTTATTGGTTAAAGGATAATTTTATAATGGCATTGCAGGTAATGACCAGCCGTCACGGTATGTGTGCTTTATCATCTCATCTGCAAATTCCCTGGCATTGATGGGATCGGTCATCACCTTGTTAAAGGTGGGGTGACCATCTTTGATACTGAAATTATCTTCCACAACAATCTTTATTTCCTCGTTGTCTTCGATATTGGTGAACTGCATATTCTCACCATTCCATTCAAGCTCCTTGTTGAGTCCCTGCAGCCTCACGGCCAGCACTCCCATCACCACCATCTCGTTAAACGGTCCGGCCTGTGCAAAATCAGATTTAGCCGGAATGCGGCCTGAAGGATCTTCCTTGCATGCTCGTACCCAATCTTCCTCATGGCTTACTTCTACCCTTCGCTGTGTTTTTGGAACACTGGGTTCACGACCCGACAGTAACCATGGGTCCTTGCCATAACATCCGCATATAAGCTTATCCTTTGTACCGTGGAATATAACACCGCCGCCTGCATCATTCATATCCCTGCCCGCGGGCCATCCTTCCGGCTTCATGGGCTCCAGGCCGCCATCATACCAGGTCACCTCAACCTCCGGCAGCGCAACCTTGTAATCGGCTCTGCCCGGACGTGCAGGATAGGTAAGCTTAACCATCTCTGCATTGGGTGCGGAATCGGTAAGCAGCAAGGTTGAGCTTCCCTGTACCTTATCCGGGTAAGTCAGTTTAAGACCTTCAAAGACAGGATGCAATATATGGCATGCCATATCACCCAGTGCGCCGGTACCAAAATCCCACCACCCGCGCCAGTTCCATGGCGTATAGATGCTGTGGTAGGGCCTCAGGGCAGCGGGACCTGTAAACAGATCCCAGTCAAGTGTTTCGGGAATATCCATCTTTTCAGATGGCCTGTTCAGTCCCTGCGGCCATATGGGGCGGTCGGTGAAAGCCTCAACGCGTGTCACCTCCCCTATCTCACCATTCTGTATCCATTCGATAACCCTGTTCACTCCCTCATCAGATGCTCCCTGGTTACCCATCTGCGTTGCTACCCTGTTTTTTGCTGCAAGGCGGGTAAGCAGGCGCGATTCATAAACAGTATGAGTGAGGGGCTTTTGCAGGTAGACATGCTTACCCATGTCAATGGCATTGGCCGCTGTAATGGCATGTGTATGATCGGCTGTGGCTATAACTACCGCATCAATATCCTTGCCCATCTCATCATACATCTTCCTCCAGTCCCAGTACTTCTTTGCACGCGGATAATTCTGAAACTTGGGTTTTGCATAAGCCCAGTCAACATCACAAACGGCAACGATATTTTCATTATCCTTCAGTTTCATAAGATTAGCATTACCCATGCCTCCAACACCTATTCCCGCTATATTTAATCTGTCACTCGGTGGTGTATGTCCCAATCCACTTACCACAGAACTGGGTATAACAGTAAGACCGGCAGCAGCTGCAGTGGTCTTACCGATAAACGAACGTCTTGAAATATGACCTGTTTTTTCTTTCATTATAAGGTGATTTTAAGTTTTGAAACATATAAAAATATGAAATTCATAAGAATTAATTGTCTTATTAGAATAAAAATTGACTTTTTATACTCGTTAAAAAAGAATAAATTGCGATTCAATTACTGAATTATGGAAGAGCAAACTATTCTACTGGG
>JBKHBA010000201.1:0-5214 GCA_046542595.1 Bacteroidales bacterium
GCCAACTGAAGGAAATGAGAGTGGCCGGGCTTTCAGGGATATTGAGTGGGAGAAGAAAGTAGAAAAGATATGCCAGGAATATGGTGTTGGAGCGCAGTTTGGCGGTAAATATTTCGTCCATGATGTAAGGGTCATCCGTATGCCAAGGCATGCCGCCTCATGCCCTGTTGGTATAGGTGTCAGCTGCAGCGCCGACAGGAACATAAAAGGCCGTATAACGGAGAAAGGTATCTACCTTGAACAGATGGAGAAGAACCCCGCTCGTTTTATGCCTTCAAAAGCTCCCGACCTTGATAAGGCCGTGGATATAGATCTTGACAGGCCGATGGAAGAGGTCCTTGCCGAACTCAGCAAGTACCCCATCAAGACGAGAGTGAACCTTACAGGCACCCTGGTTGTTGCCAGGGATATGGCTCATGCCAGGATAAAGACAATGCTTGATGAGGGTAAGCCTATGCCTGATTACTTTAAAGATCACCCGGTATATTATGCCGGCCCTGCAAAAACACCTGAAGGCATGGTGTCAGGAAGCTTTGGCCCTACTACAGCAGGAAGGATGGATCCCTATGTTGATCTTTTCCAAAGCCACAGGGGCTCAATGATAATGCTGGCCAAGGGCAACCGTTCAAAGCAGGTTATTGATGCATGCAAAAAGCATGGTGGATTTTACCTGGGAACAGTTGGAGGGCCTGCAGCCGTACTGGCCAATGATAACATTAAATCAGTTGAAGTAGTTGATTTTGAGGAGCTGGGTATGGAGGCTGTAAGGAAGATAAGGGTTGAGAACCTGGCTGCCTTTATCCTGACCGATGATAAGGGTAATGATTTCTTTGATGAGTATAATAAGTAGGCGTATTGAATAAAGTGCTGAGAATAGCAGAGGCAAAAAGCTTAAATGAGCAGTATCACAAAGGGAAAACGGTAATTGTTACCGGTGCTAACAGCGGGATAGGATACGAAGTGGCCAGGTGGATGGCAACAGGAGGTGCCAGGGTTATCATGGCCTGCCGTAATAAAAAAAAAGCTGCTGTTGCTGCTGAAAAGATTCACAGGATCAAAGCAGATGCTGATCTGCATATTATGCACCTTGATCTTGCAAGCCTTGAGTCGGTAAAAAATTTCAGCCGGGAGTTCAGGAAGGAATATCCCAGGCTTGATGTGCTGGTCAATAACGCCGGTGTGATGGCAACGCCTCAAAGGAAAACATCTGATGGCTTTGAGTGGCAGTTTGGGATCAATCACCTCGGGCATTTTGCACTTACCGGTCATCTGCTGGACCTTCTGATTAAGACAGTGGGCTCCAGGGTGGTGACTGTGACCAGTATAGCTCATTTTAAAGGAAAGCTTCATTTTGATGACCTTTCAGGAGAATCATGGTACAGGCGTATGAAGGCATACAGGCAGTCTAAACTTGCCAACCTGCTTTTTGCCTATGAGTTACAAAAAAGGTTGAAGCGCTCAGGTTCAGATACAATTTCTGTTGCCGCTCACCCGGGACTCAGCTCCACAAATATAGTATGGTTGCCATTCCCCCTTACACTGATGAAAGAGCTTGTCTTAATGTCTGCAGCAAAAGGAGCGTTGCCGGTGCTGATGGCTGCATCAGGAGAAAGTATAAGGGGAGGAGAGTATATCGGGCCTGCCGGCATTAAACAATCTTACGGTTATCCGGCCGTGCTCAGATCATCAGCAGATTCGTATAACGAAGATTTGTGGCTTAAGCTATGGGAGGTCTCAGAGCAAATGACCGGAGTCAGGTATCCTGATTAGCCGCTTAGCTAAACATGACTCCTGTGCAGGGTTATTTCCGGGTCTTTTAATCCATGAATCTTATTGGGAAGGGCTTTAAAAAAAATGGTGCGGATAAAGCATCCGCACCATTTAATCAGATATTCCTAATCTTAACAGTGAATCGTTCGGAATATGTTATTATTCAGTAACTATGTCGTAGCTTGATGTCGGAGCTGTCCATTGTGAAGCAGGCACATAGTCATAAATCATTCCATTAGCACCAAAAGTAAGCGATTTGGCATTATAGCCGATCAGTCGGAGATATGCTGCCATATAAGCACTTGTCTGTCCCGTGTAGCAATAAATAACTATGGTCTTGTCAGCAGGCAGTGTTTTAAGGTCCGTGCTCAGTGTAAGCGACTCTTTGGGTGTATACTGTATTGCGCCGGGTATATGTCCCGGATCGTCATAATGACTAGCCGGCCAGTAGTTTACAATATAATAATTGTCGAGGTCTGCAAATACGTCAGAGGCAGAGATGGCTGCAGTTGAAAAACCTTCAGCAAGGATGTCATCGACACGGGCATCAAGTATCTGATCTCCTGTCTCAAAGCCTGTTACAAGTTCCGGCAGATCACCTTCTTCACCTTTATCATAGGGAGTGGTTTCAAACTGGGGATAATAGGTATTGCCTATATTACTATTCCATGATCCTGCACAGTCGAGGTGCCATGATGCCATACCGAACTTAAGTGAAAAAGCATTATCGAAGCCCTTCAGTCTTAATAGTGATGTTGCCCATGCAGCTGACTGGCCTGTATAGCAAACAACGGCTATCTTGTCGTATCCTGACAGGTCTGTTGACTCAACATGGTCCAGTATATCTCCTGCAGCTACATTTACCGCATTTTCAATATGTCCTGCACTATAATCAGCTGCAGCCCTGATGTCTATAATATAGGCTGAGCCTGTAACATTTGCTGTTTGAAGGTCTGCTGCCGTAATTATTGACGGCATAAAGCTAACGGGGTTAACCGTTGACTCCAGGTGTTCAACCAGAACCTGTGATTCAATAACCGGATCTTCTTTTGTACATGAAGAAACGATCATCAAAGCGAATATTACGCTAAATAATAATAATCTTGTCTTTCTCATAATAATTTAATTATTAAGTGTTTAAATGTTAATAAAACTAATTTCTTATCTTGTGTGTGTGTGTTAAAAACCCGTTTTATATTACTTCCAAATGGATGGTAATTTATCATCCACAGTAATTTCTTTAGTGGCTTCAACTTCCCATTCCAGCAGGTCATCCATAAAAAGGTATAAGTCTTTGTTTATCATTTCACCACCTTCATTGCGTATATGGCAATTAATATAACATGCACCTTCCCCGGTTTCAGTACGGGCTGTCCATTTCTGTATATTATGCGGTGTGGTATAATTGTAGGTAGGGAAGGCCTCGAAGTTGTCATATTCGTCAACACCATATACCTCCCAGTTATCAGGCGCTGCAAGGGTACGCCTGACAAGGGTCATCTTAAAGTCTGGCCGTGTTTCAGGTATGGGGTTCATTGCTATCTTGAAATCCTGGTATGATTCAATCCGTGCACCGTCGCCATGTACATGGCATGAACCACAATTATTATAATCCTGGGAATGGCATACATGACAGTTGAAATCGTCGTAATGCATGTTATGATACACATTATCAGCCTCGTCATGGCAGTCTTCACATTCCGGCAGCTCACTGTATTCATACCTGTGATCAACCGGCATGCCGTTACCATGAAGTTCTGCGCCGCTGTGACAGTCTACGCATTCAAAACCGGCCTCTGTGAGATGTACATCTGGTTTTGTGCCGGGAGCAACGCCCAGGTATGCATGTCCTCCGCGCGATGTATGACAACTTACACAGGTATTAAGCATATCAGGGTTCTTCTGGAAGTTATGCCCGTCAGATAATCCCCCTCCTGCAATCGGAGGTCTGACAACATGGCAATTGCCGCAGGTTCCGTGACATGTGGCGCAATTAGCATTATATCCTTCAATCTGGTGCTGAGGTAACTGGCTGAAGTCTTCGGGTCCGCCCAGGCCGCTTCTCATTGTAACTTTTCTTTTCTGACCTGTGCCATGATGGAGGCTGGTTGAAAAATCGTCAACAATTTCAGCATGGCAACTACCGCATTTGTCTTCATACTCTTGTGAGGGATGACTCAGAAAATCGCCTGAATGGGCAAGCTCCTTGTCAGATGTTTTATCCGTGCCATTATGGCAATCAGTGCAGTTGAGTGCATCATGTGTTGATGACTTGAATGCCTCATAGCCGTCCCCTGACATATGAACCCTGTCATAAGGCTCATAATGGGGAGCAGTGCCACCACAGCCTCCTGCCGGGGCTGCTGTGTCAGGTGAATATACCAGTTGCAGGCGATCATAATCTGTATGACAACCTTCACAGCTTCCGTAAGGCAATGTATCCTTATCTTTGTTACTGACTTTGGCACAACCAACGATAAGCAATGTTGTGAGCAGGGGAATGAATAAGGGCTTTAACTTGCTGAATATAATTGTTTTCATAATGATTTATTGTTAATTAAATAACAATTGCAGCAACATTGCTTGCAATGCTGTAAAAATTGTTGTTTTCAGGCTAATTGCCAATACGCGAACCTATGGCATTAGGAATATATTTGACTGCTCTGCGATAGCAAAAAAACTGATTTATATCAGTTTTTGAGCAGTTTTTCCTATATTTGCCTTAATTTAAATCACAAAGGATGGATGATATTTTAAGGTATACGGCATGTACTATTAGTTCGCATCATTGCCGGTGTTTTGATAAACTGACAGAGGAAGAAAATGAGCTGCTGGAAAAAAATTCGGTAACCATAAATTATAAAAAAGGCGAGGTCATATGTAAGCAGGGTAGTTTTGTTTCGCAGGTAATGTATGTGGAAAAGGGCCTTGCAAAGGTTTTTCTGGATAATGGAACAAATTCTCTTGTGCTTAAGATAATACCTGATGGTAACCTGCTTGGGCTGACTTCTGTTTCCCTGGAATATAATACATACCAGTATTCAGCCATGACATATATAGATACTGTGGTAAAACAGATAGATATTAATCTCTTCAGGGAATTGCTGAACAGGAACCCGGCTTTTGCCAAGGAGGTAATTGATATATTGAGTGCAAACAGTGTCCAGATCTACGGCCGTTTCTTTTGCCTGACGCATAAGCAGGCTTTTGGCAGGCTTGCTGATATTCTGCTCTGCCTTTCTGAGAGGATATTTAAAAGTAAGGAGTTTGATCTGCCCTTATCAAGAAAGGATCTCGCTGAACTATCAGGGATGAGCTCGGAAACTGTGATCAGAATCCTGAAAAAATTCAGTGAGGAAGGTCTCGTCAGCATGGAAGGTAAGAAATTTACTGTACATAATTATGAAAGGCTTCAGCAGATCAGTGATAAGGGTTAAAGGATAT
>JBKHBA010000202.1:0-5204 GCA_046542595.1 Bacteroidales bacterium
CCGCACCCGGATATGAATTAAGGTATGACTCCAGCCATTGCATTGAAACGATATCCAGATGGTTGGTGGGCTCATCCAGCAGCAGAAGGGTGGGCTGTGCCAGTAATATCTTGGCCAGCTCTATGCGCATTCTCCATCCTCCGCTTAAGGTGCTGCTGGGTTTGCTGAATTGCTCACGCTCAAATCCCAGTCCCGTCAATGCCTGCTCCGCCTCTGCAATATAACGGTCGCCTCCTTTCATGCTGTACTCCTGCTGAAGGTCTGTCAGTGAATTGCACAGCTTCATATATTCGTCTGAGTGATAGTCTTCCCGCCTTTCTATCTCACCGGTTACCTCGTCTATCTTCCTCTCCATCTCTTTTATATCACTGAAGGCCGTCAGTGTCTCTTCCATTATCGATCTCTTATCGCTCACCTTCATCTGCTGAGGCAGGTACCCGGTGCTTGCTCCTGATGATGTTGAGATACTGCCGCCCGCAGGCTTCATAATTCCATGTATTATCCTTAGCAGGGTGGTTTTGCCCGCGCCGTTCTTGCCCGTCAGACCTATCCTGTCCCTGGAATTAATAAGGAAAGAAATACCGGAGAACAGCTCATTGCCCCCGAAGGAAACGCTTATATTGTCAACAGATATCATTGATTATCCCGTTCTTTTGATCTGCAAAGATAGTAAAGTAAATTTTCAGATACAGCCTCAGGTGATTACCATCATCCCGTTTTTCCGCTTAATTAAATATATTTGCACTATATTTAAATGTCAAAGACAAATGCTTGTCATTAAATGAGTAAGGAAAGGGCTAGTTTTGATTCAGTGATTTTTGCCCAGGCAATGGATGAACATCTGGCCAGCCTGCGTTATGCCAGTATGATACAGAGGGCCCTGATGCCTGATACATCCTTCCTGTCAGGTATACTGAAAGATCACTTTATCATTTACCTCCCCAAGGACTATGTGAGCGGCGACTTTTTTTATGCCTATCAGAATGCGGGGTATACGATTATTGCTGCAGGCGACTGCACAGGGCATGGTGTACCGGGCGCATTATTATCCATACTCGGTATCAGCTTCTTAAATGAAATGTTACAGGCGAGGGTTGTGCCGCGTGCCAACAGGATACTCAACAGTATGAGGGAGAAGGTGATGGACGCACTCGATCAGAAAGGGCAGCAATATGAGCAGAAAGACAGTATTGACATAGCCCTCTGTGTTTATGAACCTTTCAGGTCAGTACTGCAGTATGCCGGTGCCAACAGGCCTCTTATAATGGTAAGTAACGGTAAGCTCAAAGAGATAAAACCCGATAAGATGCCTATTGGTGTGGCACCGCTTGAAGAGGTCTCTTTTACCAATCACAGGATAGAGGTAAAGGAAGGTGACCGTTTCTATATGTTTTCCGACGGCTTTCCGGATCAGTTCGGGGAAAAGACAAACAAGAAATTCAAGATAAAAAAATTCAGGGAAATGATTTTTTCCGCTTCCCAATGGAGCATGAATAAACAAAAGACACATATCCAAAATACTTTTGAAGACTGGAAAGGCAAGGCCACACAGGTGGATGATGTGCTTGTTATGGGTTTTGAAATCTAAATAACCATGAGATTAAAAGCTTTTAGAATAGAGAATTTCAGATCAATAGTTGATACAGGCATGCAGCCTGTCTCCCCTGATAATATAACCTGCCTGATAGGACAGAACGAGTCGGGCAAGACATCGGTGCTGGAAGGACTGAAAGTGTTCTCCTCGGGTGAGATATCGGAGGATGTGCTGAGATCTGACCTCTCCCTGCCCAGTGTGAGCTGCAGTTTTGAGATACCCCGGGGTTACCTTGATGACAAGCTGCGGCAGGTGAACCCTGAGTTTGACCGCCTTGTCAGTTCATTAACACAATTAACATTTATACGATCATGGAAAGCCGACCTTAAATCACAGATAGATATAGGAGGTGAGCTGCTTGATTACATGGTGGAGCAGGATGATAAAAGAAAAAATGACTTAAGGAATATAGAGATTAAGATCAATAAATTCCTTTCAGACCTGAAGGAAGCCAGGGAAAAGGATAGCTTATTAAAGCGGAGGGAGGGAGAGATAAAGGCAAAGATAGATGAGCACCCTGCAAAAGCCGGTGGCAGGAGGCTGTTCCGTAAAAAGAGCACTGCATTAAAAGATGAAGGTGAAAATACACTTGAGGAGCTGGCAGAGGATCTGGAAAAAACTGTTAAAGGGTTAGAGGCAGCAAAAATATTTTTTAATGAACACAGGGCTCTTATCTCTGCTGTTGAAGACTGGTTGCACTCGGTAGTTGCACTGGAGGAGGTGAATGAAAGACTTGATGAGATATCCCGGAGACTGGAGGAGAGGCACCAGACAATGACATTATTATCAGGTCCGTCAATTACCGAGCTTTCGCGTGGTGAATGGCAGAAAGTGCTGGATGAGTATAAGGAAGCTGTTGAAAAGAGAGAGAGGCTGGTGGAGGACCGGGACCTGAAACTGTTATTATGCGGGTTTATATACGAGGGAAAGGATGAGGAAACAGCAGGGCGCAAGCTGAGGGAGATAGAAAAGGAAAGAAAGCTTGAATACGGGTCGGTGGAACTGGGGGAGCTACTGGCAGCTGACTGCCCGCATTTTGAGATATTTGAAGATTTTGGAAGCCTGCTGCCCAACAGGATAGACCTTGAGGATATAATAGCGGACAACCGTAATGTGGAGGGTTATAAGGCAGCACGCAACTTTCTTACTATTGCGCAACTGGACTACACATTCTTCCAGCAACCATCGTCAAGGATACTGAAGCAGAAAATTGAAAACCTGAATTCCAGGCTTACACTTGACTTCCAGGATTTCTGGCAGCAGTACGTGGGCAGGCACAATAAGATAAGGATAAATTTTGAACTTGATCATTACAGTGTCAGTCATGGCGACAGGGCCGGTAAGCCCTACCTTGAATTCTGGGTTAAGGATGAAGGAGAGAGGCTGTACCCCAAGCAGCGCAGCAGGGGAGTGAGGTGGTTTCTTTCATTCTATCTTGAGCTGATGGCAGCATCGCAGAAGGAGAACAGGCAGCTTATACTGCTGGTTGATGAACCTGGTGTAAGCCTGCATGCACGAGCCCAGGAAGATGTGCTTAAGGTGTTTGAAGATATAAAGGATAATATACAGGTTATTTATACCACACACTCACCCCACCTGGTTGATATAAACAAGCTGCACAGGGTGCTGGCAGTACAGCGGGATGATGTGGCAAGCCAGAGATCAGCAACCGTTATCCTTGATGCCGCCAGGCTGGGTGATGCTTCGCCCGATACACTGTCACCGCTGCAGAGCATTATGGGTAATCCCGTGGGTAACCAGGAGTTCTCTGTTGACAGGTATAATATTATAGTCAATAACGTGGGCACCTTCTATATGATGAATGCTGCCATTAAGCTGACGGGGTATAAGGGGCGTATACACTTTATACCTTCAACAGACTCATCATCTATACCCCTTATGTGTAATATACTTATGGGCTGGGGAATGAGGTTTGCCGTATTGCTTTTTCATAATGATGACGAGATTGAAGTTGCACATGAGCTTGAAAAAATGGTTTTCAGCGGCAAGCCCGGCGAGAATGAGAATATAGTTATTATGCCTGAAGAATTTACCAATGCGGAAGACCTGCTGTCTACACTCGACTTTAAGAATATCATTCTGAAAACAAGGGAGGGCATAACCGTATCCAATTCTGAACACATAATTGTCAATGACCTGCCCCGTAACTTCCTGCTCAGTAAGTTTCTGAGTGATGTGAATGCAGGAAAGATCAAAAGGGATGATCTTGACGAGGAATCAAAGGAAAACCTGATGCTGCTGGTTAATATACTGCAGAAGTTTAAATAGCATAATTACATTCTGTCATATTGTTCAGGGTCCGGGCCCTTATGCCTTTACCTGAGCGGATAGCTTTCAGCCTGCCCGGCAAATATCAGTCCCGGCTGTAAACAGGATAAATATCATCAGGTATATTCTTATAATCAATGGTGCTCAGGTCAGCCGGGCCCAGTCCGGGTGCATCAACCTCAAAGACAGCCCCGGCAAGCCCGTTCTCATAGAAACCACGCCTGAAGTGCACACGTGATTTGAGAGAGATTATCTCTATATCATCCATGCTCATTCCCAGGGCATCAATAATGCCAGCGCTTGTCACCTGGTGCAGTTCGGGTGTGATGATGACGGTGTTATTTTCACCGAAACGAATTACAGCTACCTTATCATGCCTGCCATAACTGTCAAAATAATCAAGTGTCCCGTTTATCTCCACCGGCTCTCCTGCATATTCATCTGCATAACCACCCACATATACATTTAACTTATCACCCGGCTTATTGCCTTCTTCTGTAAGTGTCTCTATAAGCTTTTTGTCGGCGATAGTGGCTATACAGAAATTCTGCGCACCCTGGTTTATCAGCTCAGCCAGTATATGGGTGGAATTGCCGGTTCTGTCGCTGTGATCGGCTATAATAACAGGTGTTTTACCCTGCTCTGCCGCCTTAATGCTCATCTTTACGCCTTCAACAGTTCCGGGAAGCTTTTTACCTGCAAACTCGTACCTCATCCTCCGGATATAACCGTTCATATCATCAGCTATCCTTGTTGCAAGATCCGGGTCATCATTGCTTATCACCATTACGGTGGCACCTACATCCGGCACATCAGCATAGGCAAAACCAAAAGCCACTGATACATAAACACCCGGTACGCGGTCTTCCCAGCGCCTGGCCCGTTCCATTATCTCCATTGCCGGCGACACACCCGTGCCCTGGTATACGCTGGGGGTTATTATGCCGGGCTTCCTGGTAGCCATAACAGGATTATAGTCGCCTCTGAGGGTGTTTATCATCAGTCGCGCCGCCCTCTCTCCCTGGTAGTGAGTGTCATAGTGAGGATATCTTTTTATAATTATCACACCTGATGCAGCATCGGATAATTCATGATCCACATTTGCATGCAGGTCAAGTGTTACTATTACAGGTATATCGCCAGCTACCCCGCGTATCCTTCTCACTATCTCCGCCTCTGGCTTGCTTACACCGGTAACAGCCATGGCACCGTGCAGCGACAGGTAAATACCATCGTAGGGGCCATTTGCCCTTATATCATCCTGCATGGCCCCGGTGTACTTATCAAAGGCCTCCCGGGTTATCCAGCTGCCCGAGGAGCC
>JBKHBA010000203.1:0-5175 GCA_046542595.1 Bacteroidales bacterium
ACAGATAGAAAAGACCGGCAAGATGGTCGATGCGGGCAGCCTGTCCAGGGGTAATCTGCTGGAGATTCAAGCCCAGGCGGCAAAAGAGGAGTTACAGCTTATCAACATGCAAAACCAGCTCGAGCTGTCATACCTTAATATTATCCAGCTGCTGGAGCTCGATTCCGTGGCCGGCTTTGAAATAATTGTACCGGAGCTTACCGTAAACGAAGCCGGGATGATCATTGAGAATGTAAAAGAGATCTATAATACTGCTGAGAACATAAGACCCGAGATAAGGAGTGCAGAGCTAAGGCTCAGGAGTGCGGAATATGAACTCAAAATAGCAAAGGGAGGCAGGAGTCCGAGGCTCAATATGAATACCACTTTCAACACCGGCTACTCATCCATCAGGCAGCGGATACTGGGTGTTGATCCTGTTGAAGGAGTGCTGTACGGTGATTATCCCTTCAGCGACCAGATAAATGATAATGTAAGTTACGGCATAGGTCTAACCCTCAGCATACCGGTATTCAACGGCTGGCAGGTAAACACGAATATCAGTAATTCCAGGATAAATATCGATAATAACAGGTTCAGCCTGGAGAGTGCCAAAAAACAGTTATACAAGGATATACAGCAGGCATATACAGATGCACAGGCAAGCCTTAAGTCATATAATGCCAGCGAAAAAGCTGTTGAATCAATGCAGGAGTCGTTCAGGTATACAGAACAGAAGCTTAATGTCGGCATGATAACACCGGTGGAATATAATACAGCCAAAGCACAGCTGCTGAATGCTGAATCAGAGCTCGCCAGGTCAAAATATGAATATATCTTTAAAGTAAAAGTTCTCGATTTTTACAGGGGCTTACCTCTTACACTTGAGTAAAACCATAATATTCAAAACCAGATAATAAACTAACCAGGCATAAAAAAATGAAGTCGAATAATCTGTTAAAGATACTTGTCATACTTGTAGCCGTCCTTATAATCTTTGCCATAATAGGGAAAAAGCAGGGCTGGTTCGGCAAGGAGCTGATGATAAAGGTAGCCGTGGAAAAAGCGGAGAAAAGAACCATAGTCGAAATGATAACTGCCAACGGAAAGATACAACCGGAGAAAGAGGTTAAAATAAGTCCAGATGTATCAGGCGAGATAGTACTGCTTAACATTCAGGAAGGTGACTACGTTAATGCCGGTGATCTATTGTTTAAGATAAAGCCTGATACCTATATGTCTATGCGCGACAGGGCACGTGCCGCACTCGAATCGGCTAAAGCCAGGCTGACGCAGGCTAAGGCTCAGTTTATGCAGGCCGAACTGTCATACGAAAGAAACAAGCAGCTTTACGAAGAAAGGACCATCTCCGAATCTGAATTCGAACAGACCCAGGCATCATACAGGGTAGCTGAGGCCGAGGTGCAGGCCGCCGAATTCTCTGTTAAGAGTGCCGAAGCATCACTTGACGAAGCCAGTGAGAACCTGACCAAAACAACCGTGTATGCTCCTATGAGCGGCACTATCTCATTGTTACTGGTTGAACAGGGAGAGAGGGTCGTAGGTACGGAGATGATGAGCGGAACAGAGGTACTGAGGATAGCTGACCTGTCGAGGATGGAAGCACAGGTGGAGGTCAATGAGAATGATATTATAAAAGTCAGCCTGAATGATACAGCCATTATTGAGGTGGATGCATACCTTGATCATAAATTCAAAGGGGTGGTTACCGAAATAGCCAACTCGGCAAAAACAACGGCTGCCTCATCCGACCAGGTAACCACTTTTGACGTTAAGATATTTATTCTGCCTGAAAGCTATAATGACCTGCCCGGCGAAAAAGGGAAAAATCCCTTCAGGCCCGGACTGTCAGCCACCGTCGATATACAAACGGAAACAAGGGCCGGTATTACCACTGTACCGATACAGGCCGTAACAACCAGAACAGATACCACCGCTGCCGCATCCACACTGGCAGAAGAAGAAGTGCAAACAATAGTCTTTGCATCTGACGGCAGCTATGCCCTGGCAAGGGAAGTTAAGACAGGCATACAGGATAACAGATATATCGAGATTATCACGGGCATAGAGGCAGGCACAGAGGTGGTTACAGCACCCTATAGCGCTATAAGCAAAAAGCTTGCCGACAGCACCCTTATTGAGATACTCCCCAGGGAAGATTTATTTGACATAGAAAACTGACGAGATACCCCCCGGGAAAGATTTATTTGACATAGAAAACTGACGAGATACTCCCCAGGGAAGATTTATTTGACATAGAAAACTGACATTAATATGATATTATGTATAGAAACAGCAACAACAGTATGCTCTGTCTCATTGTGCCATAAGGGTAGGCTGCTGGAAAAAAGGGAGAGCACAGAGGAAAAATCACATGCCTCATTGCTAACTGTGTTTATTGAAGATATCCTGAAAGAGACAGGAATTAAAGCTGCTGAACTGGATGCTGTAGCCGTGAGCAAGGGACCGGGATCCTATACCGGACTGAGAATAGGAGTATCAGCGGCCAAGGGCATAGCTTATGCCGCCGGTTTACCCCTGATAGCCATACCCACAACCGGGATAATGTATCATGGTGCCAGGACAGGTAAGGTCTTTGATTACTACTGCCCGATGATAGACGCACGGAGAATGGAAGTGTACACAGCTGTTTATGATAAAAAGGGGGACACAGTGGTCCCCATCAGTGCCCTTGTTATCACTGAAAATTCTTTCTCAGAGATACTGGAAAAGGGCAAAGTGCTCTTTTTCGGCGACGGAGCGGATAAATGCAGGGATACAATAAGCCATACTTCAGCATCCTTTAATGGCTCATTCCGTACATCATCAGCATATATGTGCACGCCGGCACAGGAAGCATATGATAACCACGATTTTGAGGATACAGCCTATTTTGAGCCTTTCTACCTGAAGGACTTTATTGCCACAATACCAAAAAAGAATATATACGGCAGAGGTAAATAAGTAAACAGCATCTGCCATCAATTTTTACCACTTAATTTCTTATTGATATATTTGTAAGATATTTTTAACACTGAAAGAAAGTGATCCGGAAAAAGGGAGGCACTCATTTAAAATTTAAAAAACAAAAAATAATAGATGGCAGATACTTCAGATTTCAGAAACGGCATGGTCATTGAATATAATAATGACCTCTTTACTATAGTCCAGTTCCAGCATGTTAAGCCAGGCAAAGGACCAGCTTTTGTAAGGACAAAATTAAAAAGTGTTACCAGCGGCAAGGTTATCGAGAACACTTTCACTTCAGGTGCAAAAGTTACTGAGGCCAGGGTTGAGAGAAGGCCTTACCAGTACCTTTATAAAGATGTACACGGCTTTGTTTTTATGCATATGCAGACCTATGAGCAGATAACGGTTAATGAATCTATGATTGAAAATTTCAGTCTCCTGAAAGAAGGACAGGAAGTGGAGATAGTGGTACATGCAGATACAGAGAATATACTGTCGGTTGAATTGCCCCAGTTCGTTGTCATGGAGATAACATACACAGAACCGGGCGTTAAGGGTGATACAGCCACCAACACCTTGAAGCCGGCTACTATAGAGACAGGCAGCACCGTGATGGTTCCCCTTTTCATCAACGAAGGTGAAAAGATCAAAATAGATACAAGGGATAATTCATACGTTGAAAGGGTAAAAGCATAATCTCTCATTATGACTGCAAAATCATCCAGGAACAGGCTTAAAATGTCGAGGTACAAGCTCGACTCCCTCCTGGATATAACCATGTCCATAAACGCCAACCTCTCGGCCGGGGAGCTGCTGGCAAAATATGAATCCATCCTCCGGCAGGATCTCAATATTGATAAAATATATATCTTCTTCCTCGAAAATGAACGCTGGACATGCCTGCTGAATGCCGGCTTTCCTGATGATATGGCCGAAAAGGTTGACCCGGGCACGCAGCTGGCGGAGATAAAAGAAACGAAAATAGTATCCGTATCAGATAATATTGGCATACCGGATGTTGATATCATTTTCCCGGTCTTCAATAATAATAAACCTCTGGCTTATGTGCTGATAGGAGATATTGAAGAAGGCGAAGGGATGAGCCCTGTACTCAAGCACCTTCACTTTATGCAGACAATATCCAATATCGTCATTGTGGCAATAGAGAATATCAATCTCTTCAGGGAAAGTTTAAGGCAGGAGGCTCTGAAGAAAGAGCTGGAGCTGGCAAAGCGCATGCAGACAATGCTTATTCCCGATAATGAATTCCTTCCACATAACGACAATATATTTGTCTCCGGCTATTACCACCCTCATTATGAGATAGGAGGAGACTATTACGATTGCCTGCGCCTGTCTGATAATATAACAGGCCTGTGCATTGCCGATGTATCGGGAAAAGGCATCTCTGCCGCACTTCTTATGTCCAATTTCCAGGCCTCTTTCAGGGCTCTTTTCACGGCCGGCACAGACCTGGTTACGCTGATGCACAAGCTGAATGAGGCTGTCGTAAAAAACGCCTCCGGGGAAAAGTTCATCACCTTCTTTGTGGCACGCTATAACCACGACAGCAGGGAGCTTGAATATATCAATGCCGCACATAATCCACCCGTGCTGTATGACATTGCCGAGGGGTCAGTAAAAACTCTTGATGCCAAATGTGTTGGCATAGGAATGCTTGACGAGATACCTTTTATTGAAAATACTGTCATCGAGATAAAAAATCCCTCCAAGATCTTCTGTTATACCGACGGGCTGTCTGAGATAAAAGGCGATGACGGCAATGATATAGGCACAGCACCCATAGAAAAGCATATAGCCAATAAGGATACCGTGGATAAGAATATAAAGGCACTGATCGATGAGCTTGGTATACCCGATGATAATCCACACCTCTTTGATGATGTATCAATAATAGCCGCCAACCTGTATTAATCAAAATTACCAGTCTGCTGAGACTGAAGATTCCCTTGCCTGCCCAGAACAAGCAGGGCAGCAATATACATCCAGAAAAGTGAAGCTATCTTATCGGTATCAAGAAAATTATTCAGTGCCCCGTGTATGACATAGCTTAGCAGTCCGCACAGCAGGGCCAGTGCCAGGTAACGCCGTTCCCTGTCCCTTATGGTATCCCATGCCCGGAGTCCGGCCCCAAGCGCAAACACCACCAGCACCATTGGAAGGACTGCTCCCTCTTGACGGTGT
>JBKHBA010000204.1:0-5145 GCA_046542595.1 Bacteroidales bacterium
GCGGGATATTGCCAGCACAAGGAAAAAAATCATAAAGCCGGAAGATCCGGCAACAAAGCCCCTGGTGGTACCGGTAATAACAGCAATAACTGTGAAAAGTCCCAGTATGACGGGAGATATTGCCAGGGTAACCTTCAGACCCTGGTTCTTTACCAGGTATGAGAAGATAAATGTTTTTATCAGCAGGGTAAAAACCATCATGGTGCCTTCAAAAAAGCCAAGGAAGCGTGCCATTTCGCTTTCTTCAGGATATCTTATTTTTGTGACAGCCATAAAAGAGTACTGTACAAAAAAGACCACCAGCACGGAAAGAGCTATGAAAATACCCATTGCTCTTATATAGCTGTTCTCCCTGAAAACCTTCAGTCCGGCCCTGCTCTGTTCCTGCTGTCTTCGAACACTGAGCATTTCTTTATGCCTCCTGTTAATAGCCAGCTGCACCAGTAAGGATGCCAGTATGCTTACTGCGCTGATAAGCAGAATATCGTGTGTCTGTATGCTGAAAGAGAGCAGTGCAGGAATGGAAAAACTGCTTATTATCATCCCGGCTATCAGCCCGGCATCAATAATGCCAAAAAACCTCCTTCCCTGCCGCAGGGTGAATAAACGCCCTGCTGTTCCCCAGTAACTGAGCATTGCAAGTATAAAGAGAGGGCCAAGCATTACAAATATTGCATACACCACCCATGCTTCAGGGCTGGTTCGTATCAGCAGCCACAGACATACTGTTACCAGGAAAATGAAAAAAAGGTTTAAAATAGAAAAAGCGGAAAAACGCAGCTTTGACTGAAAAATGGAATAAAGGTAGGTTAAGCCACTGCCAGCCAGTCCACTTATAATATAAGCCCTGGCCATATCGGTTTCATCAAACCTTGACAGGAATATTGCGTGTGCAGTAATATTGAATACACCGTAAAAAACACCCAGGAATACAGACTGAAACAGTAATATACCAATTATACTTTTTTCCTCTTTTTCTATGCTAAAGAGTTTAGAGATACCAGCTCCCATTCCTGCATATTTTAAACATACTAATTTAATTAAATTATCCAGAACAGCTGTTTTTGACGGGTGAATTTTTCATTAACTTATCATCCTGTCAAAAAATAATCTGCACAGCTCCGAGTAAAACATGTACCCACTTATTCTTTAAAATTATATAAACCTGTGCGGTCATAAAAAAAATTCGGGATGTGCATCGACTATTAGCATAATCATTGATATTTTGAAATTAATTATTATTGAATAACTTTATCTCATGTTTGAACCATCGGCTGCCGAAGACGGTAAATACAAAAGAAGGAGAGAAATTGTCTTTATCATTCTTTCCGGCTTTTTTTTAGGCACCCTTGCCATACTCAATATCCTGGGGATATCAAGACAGATAGACCTGACTTTTGCCATTATGGGCAGGACTGTTCCTTTCGTTGTTTTCATAGGTGTGCTGCCCTATCCCTTAACCTTCCTGTGCACTGATTTTATCAGCGAGCTATATGGCAGGAAAAGGGCTACCATGGTAGTATGGACCGGCTTATTGCTAAACCTGTGGGTGCTGTTTATCCTTTGGCTGGGAGGGATATTGCCGCCCATGCCGGAAATAGGGCCTGACAACCTTCCTTTCCCCGGCGATCCGCAGAGAACCTTTTTCCAGATCAGGCAGTGGACATTCGGGGCAACAATAGCCTCAATGCTGGCATACCTCACAGCTCAGTTTGTTGATGTGCAGTTATTTCATTTTTTCAAGAAGCTAACAAAAGGGAAGGCCCTGTGGTTAAGGAATAATGGCAGCACCTTAACAAGCCAGATGGTTGATTCCATTGCCGTTGTTTCCATCACCTGGCTATTTGCCAGGGATGCCATATCAATCAGGCCCGGTGAAACGGTAGCTCATGCCATTTTAATACTTGTCCTGTCGAATTATGTTTTCAAGATGGTCAGTGCGCTGATAGACACCATACCATTTTATATAGGCACACGCAGATTATCGAGCTACCTTAATATTGATCCTGTGCGTGATTACAGGGAGGCAGGTAAGTAATCAGTTCGGCCAGCCGCCCGGGTTCAGCCTTCATGCCGTCGACTATCAGATGTGACCTGTTATACCACTTCTCCCTCTCTGCCAGTGTCCTTTCAATATATTTCAGCAGCTCCCCCTGCTCCATACCCCTTACCAGGGGCCTGTTCTTTTTTGCATTCATAAGGCGCTGTGCAAGTGTTGCCACCTCAAGCTTAAGATATACCGTTACACCGGTTTTATTCATAAAATCCATATTATCCTTATAGCAGGGTGTGCCTCCCCCGCAGGCTATAACCATATCCTCCTTATCCGGCATATTCTTCAAAGCGGCAGCCTCCGCCTCCCTGAAATATTCTTCACCACAGGTTTCAAAAATATCTGTCACCGTCCGGCCTTCCATCACCTCTATCCTGCTGTCAAGGTCATAAAATTCCCAGCCTGCAGTTGATGCAAGCCTCTTCCCCAGCGTTGATTTGCCTGAGCCCATAAAACCAATCATATACACTGTCATAATTCGGATATTTGCCGGAACAAAATTACAGTTCAAGTCTCATCTGACTGTTATCTTTCCTATTATCATCACCGTCATGCTGCGAAGGATCTTCATCCTCTTCCGGCGCGGGGTCTGATTCTTTCTTAACAACAGGTTCTATCTCCCTGATATTCCCGACACTGTAATTTGTCAGCCGCTTGCCTTTGGCCTTATAGCTTTTAACAGCAATAAATTCAGCAACCTCTATTATCTCATTATCTCTTTCCTTATGTTTACCCCCGAATTCAATTTCGAGTCGAGGATACTCAACTTCTGTAAGGCTGATAAGTTTTGAACCGGGGTGTTCACTAATAAAAGACATGGCTTTATCCGTCTCTTCCACCCTGAACCGTTTGAGATAGTAATATTCAGCTTCAGCATCCCAGTATACTGCAGAATACACCACACCGGGCCTGTATTTTTCTATCAGGAGGATGTTATCTTCAAAGTGGTTGGACAGGTCTGAATTGCAGAGCCTTGCCGTTCCGTCTTTTGTTATAACCATTATCCTGTCGCCGGCACCGAATTCACCAAGGTATTGTCCGCGACCATCCGTATTAAGCCTGTTTACAGTATCATCATACCATATCTTCCTTCCGCCAAGGGTTGATACACCCTTTTCTTTCAGGCTTATCTTCTGAACCGGGTTACGGGTGAGGATATTACCTATTGACGATTTTCCTTTTATAGCCAGATCACTGAAATCAAATTCGAAGGTAAGTTTTTTAAGCCTGGGCCTGGGGCGGTGATACACCTTTATCACCTCGGCCTCACCGTTGGGATTGGCACTGAAATACAGTATCCTCGAATCCTTTGTCCCTTTTGTAATATCATATTCCCTATCGCGGGTAACACTGGTTATAGCACATCTTTTCGCCATAATATTGCCTCCTTTGCCATCCTGGTAAACAATATTATAGATAGTTCTTTTATCATTTCTCCTGAACACAGCGGCATGTATTATATCCTTGCCAATAAACTGCTTCTCAGATACCCTGGTAACAATATACCTGCCGTCTTTCAGAAATACTATGATATCATCTATATCAGAACAATCACATACATATTCATCCTTTTTCAGGGATGTCCCGATAAAGCCTTCCTCCCTGTTAAAATAGAGCCTGGCATTATTGGCTGCTACCTTTGTTGCCTCTATCTGGTCAAAACTCTTGATCTCAGTCTTCCTTTCCCTTCCCTTGCTGTATTTCTTTTTTATCTGCCTGAAATAGTTGATGGCAAAAGGTATGATATTGGCAAGATGGTTGATTACTTCATCCAGCTCTGTTTCCAGTCCTTTTATATGTTCATCGGCCTTTTTAACATCATATTTTGATATCCTTTTTATCTTTATCTCCGTCAGCTTAATAATATCATCGCGTGTAACATCTCTTTTAAGTTTTGGCTTAAAGGGTTCCAGTCCGGTATCAATAGCCTCAACCACGGCCTCCCATGTTTCACACTCTTCAATATCGCGGTATATGCGTTCCTCTATGAATATTTTCTCCAGGGATGACATATGCCATTCTTCCTCAAGCTCATCCCTGCGTATCTCCAGCTCCCTGGTAAGCAGGCTCACCGCATTATCGACGGTACGCCTCAGTATATCGCTTACTCCTATGAACTCGGGTTTATTATTGAATATTACACAGGCATTGGGAGATATGGATATCTCACAATCTGTAAATGCATAGAGTGCATCAATGGTCTTGTCGGGTGATACGCCGCTGGCCAGCTGTATCACTATTTCTACATTCTCTGCCGTATTATCATCAATACGTTTAATTTTTATCTGGCCTTTTTCATTGGCTTTCAGTACTGAATCTATAAGGCTGCCGGTTGTTCTGAAATATGGTATTTCCGTTATTACCAGTGTCTTTTTATCCCGCTTCTCTATCCTGGCCCTTATTTTGACATTGCCTCCCCTGAGCCCATCATTATATTTTGACACATCTATCATACCCCCCGTGGCAAAATCAGGATATAAGACAAAGTCCTTATCCTGGAGGTACAGGATGGCTGCATCTACCAGCTCTATGAAGTTATGCGGGAGTATCTTGGATGCCAGTCCCACAGCTATTCCTTCAACCCCCTGCACCAGTAATAAGGGAAATTTTACCGGAAGGGTCACCGGCTCCCTGTTCCTGCCATCATATGAAGGCTTCCACTCTGTTGTCTTGGGATTAAAGACCACATCAAGTGCAAACTTTGACAACCGCGCCTCTATATAACGTGGTGCAGCAGAGCTGTCACCGGTAAGCATATTTCCCCAGTTACCCTGTGTCACCACCAGAAGGCTTTTCTGTCCCAACTGCACCAGTGCATCACCTATCGATGCATCGCCATGGGGATGAAATTGCATTGTATGGCCTATTATATTGGCAACCTTATTGAAGCGGCCATCATCCATTCTTTTCATTGAATGGAGTATCCTGCGCTGCACCGGTTTCAGGCCGTCAGTAATATGTGGGACAGCCCTTTCCAGAATCACATAGGATGCATAGTCGAGAAACCAGTCCTCGTACATACCTGACAGGGCGGTAACCTTAAGCATCTCAACGGCTGATCTTTTACTCTCACCGCCATTCCCGGCCCGGCC
>JBKHBA010000205.1:0-5142 GCA_046542595.1 Bacteroidales bacterium
TCAGTCGAGCACGGTGATCCATCCAAACTTATCCGGCTCATCCCCTTTCTGTATACCTGTAAGCTTATGGTATAGCTTCATCTGTACCTCACCGGGCTCACCATTCTTGCAATAATCCACAACCTTGTTTGTTTCAGGATCGAATATCTTGCCTATAGGACTTATCACGGCAGCCGTTCCGCATGCCCCCGCCTCATCAAATTCAGGCAGTTCTTCATAATGCACCTTCCTTCTTTCCACTTCCATACCCATATCCTCTGCCAGGTCAATAAGACTTTTATTCGTGATGGAGTTTAAGATAGAAGTTGATCTGGGTGTTATATATTTATTACCTTTTATTGCAAAGAAATTGGCGGGTCCACATTCATCAATATACTTTTTCTCTTTGGCATCCAAAAAGATAACATTGGCATAACCTTTCTCTTTGGCGTTCATTATCGCCCTCAGGCTTGCTGCGTAATTTCCTCCCACCTTGTAGGTGCCTGTTCCGAGTGGCGCTGCCCTGTCAATATCACGGCATATCATCATATCCACCGGCTTTACTCCTCCCTTGAAATAAGGCCCCACGGGTGTAACAAAAACCATAAAGGTATATTCAGTTGATGGCTTAACTCCTACCTCCGGTCCACTGCCGAAAAGCAGGGGTCTTATATACAGTGCAGCACCCGACTCATATGGGGGTACAAATTTCTCATTCAGCTTAACAGCCTTAAAAACCACGTCCCTGAACAGCTCTTCCGGCACTTCAGCCATAATAATACCACGTGCTGAATTCACCATTCTCTTTGCATTCTCTTTCCAGCGAAAGAGCCTTATTTTATTATCCTTACCCCTGTATGCTTTCATACCCTCGAATGCTTCCTGGCCGTAATGCAATGCCGTGGCTGCTATATGAACATTCAGGTATTCCGAATCTGTTACTTCCGGTTCGCTCCATTTGCCGTCCTTGTAATAGGTCCGCACATTATAATCTGCCTTGATATATCCGAATGACAGATCTTTCCAGTTTATATTTTCCATATACTATACATTATTTTGATTAAAGTTCAAATTTACCTTTTTAAAAGGTGAGAACAAAAGTGTTATTCAATATGCCGGTTATATCTTTCAAGATTTTGAGCCTGCTCCTCACCGCTGTATGACTTTAACAGCCTTGCTGTCGCAGTAAAAAAAGCATGATTCCTTATTTTATCCCTCTCATCAGTATACCACTTTTTTCTGTCGAGCGGTCCTTCCCTCGAATTTTCCTCTTCATAACGCAATGACGTTATCCCGGGATAATCAACATGGCCGCGGTAATCATTAATGGCATCCAGTAATATCTGCACCTCGGGCCTCGCTGTCTCCATTGCATATATTTCCCTTATTATCATTTCAGCATGTTCAATATAAGGCTTGCCGAAACCATACTGTGGTGCCATCTTCTTCAGATGTTCAACTGAATGTTCAAGGGGATTACTATAATCATCCAGCAATCCAGACTTAACAAACAGTGAAGCAAGCCTGAGTCCCAGTATTACCTCCTCATCAAGCTGCTCAGCCGTTGCCAGGAGCTCTGTCTGTGTACATATATTCTTAATGAATTTCACATTATGAAAAGTAAAATCATCCGGCACATTGGCTTCATACCATTCGAAATAGTAATCCTCAAGATCCTGCACCTTCAGGTTTAAGAGCTTATTATTAAACAGTCTATTGGGAATATTCCGGCCTTCCTCCCTTAGCTCCGGGCGTATGCCTTTAACAAAATACATATCCAGATCGCCCTTATACTTAACAGGCATCTTACCCCTGTATTCACAGATAAAAAAATCTTTGGCATACTCATATGTAACACCGGAAATATTTATCTTGCCGGGTATACCGGATGATTCCATCCTGCTGGCCGTATTAACAGTATCTCCCCATATATCATATGACAGTTTCTTCTGGCCTACAACACCGGCTATAACAGTACCTGTATGTATACCAATCCTTATATCCCAGAATTTAATACCTCTTGCCGTTTGTTCATCCTTCAGCCTTAACATATATTCCTGCATCTCCAGTGCGGCAAGCACCACCTCAAGTGGATTTGTCCTGTTACGGTGCGGGATCCCACCTGCACACATATAGGCATCACCTATGGTCTTGATCTTTTCTATATTATACTTCTCAACAACAGAATCAAAATGAAAGAAAAAATTATCAAGCTCATCAATAAGCTCCTCCGGGTTAACCTCTTCGGCGATCCTGGTAAAACCTTCTATGTCTGAGAACAATACAGTAACAAAATTATATTTCTGCTTGGTGGCCTTTCCCTTTGACATTATCTCATCCGCGGTATCTTTAGGCAACAGGTTAGCCAGCAGGTTTTCGGTTCTCTCCTTCTCGCTCATGAGCTCTTCCGTTCTCTCCTGTATTATTGCTTCAAGCCGGGCCTGCCTTGATTTATGCCTTGAGAGCAAAAGTCTGAAAATGAAAAATAATATCAGCAGCAGTAGAACAGTATATAAGATAAATGAAAGGGGAGTCAGAAAAAACGGCTGTTCAATCCTGAAGCTGCCTGTATCATATTCACTGATCTCCCCGCCGGGCTTCATGGCCCTTATATAAAGTGAATAAATGCCGGGCTTAAGGTTGGTATACTCCTTCACCGGTCGTTCAGACCACGGCGACCATATCTCATCATTCCCATGAAGCCGGAAGGAGAACATATATCCTTCACCGGGCATGGAACATTCTATCAGCAGATTATTAGCTATATTATCCAGTATATATATATCATCGGGAAATGAGTCACGATGCCTGTCATACAGTACCGAATCGTAATTAATGGTTATTTTTTCAATGCATACATCATTATCCTGTCCGTACAGGTCCGGTGACCGGCTTATCCCCAGCAGCATGACCAGTATTATTGCATAAAATCTAAACAACTCAGTATAATTTGTTATAAGCCTGGAAAATGGTACATAGTATAACCAAATGTAATATATATAAATTTACCCCAAAAGCATTTGGCTTTTTTAATTATTTTTGAGCAAAGCTATTTATATTATGGATATTATTATTGCCTCAAATAACCGACACAAGATCAAGGAGATAAATGAGATACTCGATGGTTCTTACAGTCTTATATCAATGGCTGAAGCAGGCATAAATGAAGATATACCGGAAAATGAAGACACACTGGAAGGTAATGCGCTGGAGAAGGCCAGGTATATACACCGTAAAACAGGGCTTAATGTGATTGCCGATGATACAGGCCTGGAGGCTGAAGCCCTGGGAGGGGCTCCGGGTGTTCATTCCGCAAGGTATGCAGGAGAAGATAAAGACCCGGAAAAAAACATTGACAGGCTGCTGGAAGAGCTGAAGCATCACAGCAACAGAAAAGCCAGGTTCCGTACCGTCATCGCCCTTATTCTTAATAATAAGGAATATCTTTTTGAAGGTATTATCCAGGGAGAGATAAGGGATGACAAAAGAGGAAGCGGGGGATTTGGATATGATCCTGTCTTTATACCGGTTAAGGAAAGTCTTTCCTTTGCAGAGATGCCTGCTACAAGAAAAAATATGATATCACACAGGGCTATTGCAGTCAATAAACTACGTGATTTCCTTAAAAAGTACGATAAACAATAAGTCAGACGGCTGGCAGTTTAAATAATTATGTTACGATACCTGTTAATATCACTCCTTTTGTTTCAATTCGTCCCCGCCATCCCCCAGGGACCGGTAGGATCATGGACTGACCACCTGCCCTATCGCTCCCTTAACTTTGTAGCTGCAGGGCATAATGAGATATACGGGTCAACAGATTATGCTATCACGGTCTTCAACAGGGAATACAATGAAACAAGAAAGCTGTCAACCGTAAACGGCCTGTCCGAATGTGGCATAAGCACTATTGCATATGCAGAACAAAAAGGGGTGCTGATAATTGCATATGAATCGGGCAATATTGACATATATGATAATGGTATTATCAGTAATGTTCCGGATATCCTTAATACCTCCATTGCAGGTGATAAGTCGGCCAACAGGATCAGGATATACGGGGATTATGCATACCTGGCAGGTAGACAGGGAGTTATAATACTTGATATTGAAAGACAGGAAATCAAAGATACCTGGAATCCCTCTGCAGACGGTGAACAGAATGAAGTCTTCGATATTATCATCTCTGATGACACTGTTTTTGCAGCCACTGAAAAAGGTCTTTTCAAAGCCTCCGCCGGTGATACCGGACTCTCATATTTCGGCAACTGGGAGATCATTAAGGGAAGCACCGGCAGCACGTTTAATGCAGCAGCCTCTGCAGGTAACAGTTTATTCGTCAATAAATATAATGAATCAATGGCAGGCGATTCAGTCTTCATTTATTCCGGAGGACGGCTCAGCCATATACCCGGTTTGCCTGCTTCCAGGAACCACTCATTCGAACCAGCCACTGACGGAATCATTATTAGCTCGGGCAGGCGTGTTACAAAGATAAACACAGACGGTGACATTGAAAGGGTGATCAGTGAATATGGGGATGAGGAGATTGATGCCCGCAATGCTGTGACGGCCGGTAATAATATATTTATTGCAGACAGGAAGCAGGGTCTTGTAATGCTGGATGAGGCAGGCAATTATACCAGCTACATACCTGAAGGGCCATATTTCAATAATTGTTATTCTTTTTCGGCCTCCGGTGGTGAGGTGTGGGTAGCTGGCGGCAGGGTTAACGCACCATGGAATAATACATGGTCAACATTTATGATATTTAATTTCGCCAACCGCAAATGGAGCTCCATACTAAGGTATGATTCGTGGGATGTAATGAGAATAGCGCAGGTACCCGGTGAACCCGGACATATATACGCATCAACATGGGGATCCGGTGTTTATGAATATAATAATATGCAGCTTGTTAATCACTGGGGAGAAAACAGTCTTGAGAGCATAATACCGGGCAGACCCTATGTCAGGGTATGCGGACTGGCTGTTGACAGCGAGAAAAACCTGTGGATTACACAGTCCGGCATACAGAATAACATCAAGGTGCTTACCGAAGATAAGAGCTGGATTTCACTGCCTTATTATATTGATGCCCCCACCATAGGAGACATTATAATCACTCAATCAAACCTTAAATGGATAGTGCTGCCGCGGGGA